>JBFKMA010000041.1:0-11666 GCA_041630175.1 Albidovulum sp. | reverse complement strand
CAAGTCCAAGAGCTTTCTCGACCCGTTCCGTCCCGAAGATCCCGCGGACGTGGCGCGGCTCCGGGCGATCATCGAGCCGATTCACGACGCCTTCAAGGCGCAGGTCTCCGGCCGGCGCGGCGGCAAGCTCGCCGAGGGCAAGGATCTTTTCGACGGCGAGGTCTGGGTCGGGCAGGCGGCCGTCGACGAGGGCCTCGCCGACGGTGTCGCGCATCTGGTGCCGAAGCTGAAGGCACTTTACGGCGACAAGGTGAAGCTCGTCCCCTACGGGCCGAAACGCTCGATCTTCCAGCGCTTCGGCGGCCGGATCCTCGGCGAGGCGCTCGACCAGGTCGAGGAGCGCGCGCTCTGGGCGCGCTACGGGCTCTGACATGGTCAAGGTCGTCACCTTCTTCCTGATCGGCATCGCGATCCTCGCCCTGTTTGGCCGGCTGCGGCTTCCGCGGAACTGGCCGAAACGGCGAGGGCTGGCGCGCTGCCCCGATTGCGGGCGGCCGCTGATCGGCAAGGCGCCCTGCAGCTGCGGCGGCAAGGGGTGAGCGGGCGGGCGCTGGTCACCGGGGCCGGGCGCCGGCTCGGCCGGGCGATGGCGCTCTACCTCGCCCGCCGCGGCCACGACGTCGCGATCCACTATGCCAGCTCGGCGGAAGCGGCCGAGGCGGTGGCGGACGAAGCCCGCGCGCGCGGCGTCCGCGCCGCGACGCTCAAGGCCGATCTGCTGGTCGAGGCGGAGACAAGCGGCCTCGTCGCCCGCGCCGCCGAGGCGCTGGGCGGCCCGCTCGACCTGCTCGTCAACAACGCCTCGATCTTCGAACATGACGACATCGGCAGCGCGACCCGCGCAAGCTGGGACCGGCATATCGAGTCGAACCTGCGCGCGCCGGTCGCGCTGACCCAGGCCTTCGCCGCGCAGGCGCCGAAGGCGGTCCAGCACGAGGGCGAGGCCAAGTCCCGCGCGCTCGTCGTCAACATGCTCGATCAAAGGGTGCTCCGGCCGACGCCGGACTACATGAGCTACACGGTCGCCAAGATGGGGCTCTGGGCCTTCACCCAGATCGCGGCTCGGGCGCTGGGGCCGGATGTCCGGGTCAACGCGATCGGCCCCGGCTCTACCCTGCGGGGTGCGCACCAGACCGAGGCGCAGTTCCGCGCGCTGCGGTCCGGCGCCGTCCTGGGGCGCGGCGCAGAGCCGCAGGACATCTGTTCGGCGCTCGGCTACTTCCTCGATGCGCCGGCCGTCACCGGCCAGCTGATCTGCACCGATGGCGGCCAGCATCTGGGCTGAGAATCCCCCGGATTTTGGGTGTAAACACGCAATAATCGCCGGAAAGATCGGAGGCGGGGCTTGACTTGTGCACCCGGAAATGGGGCGTAACAAACCTGTTACGATTCTGCCAATACTTTCAGGCATTTGCATCTGTTTAAAACAAAATCGTTATTTTTCAGTTACTTGCAGAAGCGCCTATTTATTGAGCAAAGCGACGAAGCCCGCCGAAAACAACGGAAATTTCCCGCTGACCATTTCTTTTCTACAGAGTTATCCACATTTTCCGTGGAAAGGTTTTCTGTTGATTTTGGATCGCTAAGATTGCAGCCGGAACGGAAGAATCGGAGGCCGGAGCGGAAGGACTGGCGGGATGGCTGAGGTGACGTCGGGGAAGCTTACGGGCCATGTGCTGATCCAGTCTTATTTAAAGACGCTGACCGCCCAGCCGGGGGTCTACCGGATGCTCGATGTCGAGGGCCGGGTGCTCTATGTCGGCAAGGCGCGCAACCTCAAGGCGCGGGTCTCGAACTATGCCCGCCCCTCGGGCCATTCGGCGCGAATCCAGCGGATGATCCACGCCACCGCAACAATGATGTTCCTGACGACGCGCACCGAGACCGAGGCGCTGCTTTTGGAGCAGAATCTCATCAAGCAGCTCAAGCCCCATTTCAACGTGCTCCTGCGCGACGACAAGTCGTTCCCGAACATCCTCGTCGCGAAGGCGCATCCCTTCCCGCAGATCAAGAAGCATCGCGGCGCCAAGAAGGAGAAGGGCGACTATTACGGCCCCTTCGCGAGCGCGGGCGCGGTGAACCGGACGCTCAACCAACTGCAGAAGGTGTTCCTGCTGCGCAACTGTTCGGACGCGATGTTTGCGAGCCGCACCCGGCCCTGCCTGCTCTACCAGATCAAGCGCTGCGCCGCGCCCTGCGTCGGCCATGTCAGCGAGGCCGACTACGCCGCGCTGGTGCGGGATGCCGAGCGCTTCCTGCAGGGGCGTTCGACCCAGGTCCAGGCCAAGCTCGCCGAGGAGATGGCCGCCGCCTCCGAGGCGCTGGAATTCGAACGCGCCGCAGCGCTCCGCGACCGGATCAAGGCGCTGACCCAGGTCCAGCAGGTGCAGGGCATCAACCCGCGCGGCGTGGCCGAGGCGGATGTCGTGGCACTCCACATGGAGGGGGGCCAGGCCTGCGTGCAGGTCTTCTTCATCCGCGCCAACCAGAGTTGGGGCAATCGCGACTTCTACCCCAAGACCGGCGCGGGCGCCGAGGAGGCCGAGGTGCTCGAGGCTTTCCTCGGCCAGTTCTACGCCGACAAGGCGCCGCCGCGGCTCGTGCTGCTCTCGCATCCGATCGAGGATGCCGACCTGATGACCGAACTTCTCTCCGACCGTGCCGGCCGCAAGGTCGAGATCGCGGTCCCGCAGCGCGGCGAGAAGGCGGAACTGGTCGAGAACGCCGCCCGCAACGCCCGCGAAAGCCTCGGCCGGAGGATGAGCGAGAGCGCGGCGCAGTCGAAGCTCCTCGAAGGGCTCGCCGAGGCCTTCGATCTCGACGCCCCGCCGCGGCGGATCGAGGTCTACGACAACTCGCATATCCAGGGCACCAACGCCGTCGGCGGCATGGTGGTCGCGGGGCCGGAGGGCTTCGTCAAGGGCCAATACCGCAAGTTCAACATCAAGGGCACGGACCTCACCCCCGGCGACGATTTCGGGATGATGAAGGAGGTGCTGACCCGCCGTTTCCAGCGCCTCCTGAAGGAGGATCCCGACCGCGAGAGCGAGGCCTGGCCGGACCTGGTCCTCATCGACGGCGGCGCCGGGCAGGTCTCGGCGGTGGCCGGGATCATGGAGGATCTCGGCGTCGAGGACATCGCCATGATCGGGGTGGCCAAGGGCATCGACCGCGACGCCGGCAAGGAGGAGTTCCACCGTCCCGGCAAGCGCCCCTTCGCGCTGCCGCACAACGCGCCGGTCCTTTACTTCGTCCAGCGGCTCAGGGACGAGGCCCATCGTTGGGCGATCGGTGCGCATCGCGCCAAACGCGCCAAGGCGGTGGGCGCCACGCCCTTGGACGAGGTTCCCGGCATCGGCGCGGTGCGCAAACGCGCGCTCTTGCAGCATTTCGGCTCAGCCAAGGCGGTGAGCCGCGCGGGCCTCGACGACCTGAAGGCCGTCGAGGGGATTTCCGAGGCGATGGCGCAGAGCGTCTACGACTTCTTCCACGCCGGGGGATGAGCCGCCTCAGCCCGCGTGATGGTCGCAGGTCACGGCCGGGTTGAAGGGCATGAGATCGCCGCTCGGGTTCTCGCGGAAGAGCCAGACATGCTGGTCGTAATGCGGCATGAAGCCGTGCGCCTCGTCGGAGGCGGTGGCCGGATCGTCCGACATGTGGTCCCAGTGACGGCCGTTCATCATCGGCGGCCCGCCATTGCCGGCCTCCATCCAGGCCTTCTCGAAGACGAGGTTCTCGATCGCGACGAGAACCAGCGAGCCGTCGGCCTGTGGTTCGTAGAGCAGGACCGCGGGCTGCATGAAGTCGGTATGGGTGCCCGTCCCGTCGACCCGCTCGGTCCCTTCGACGAGTCCGAGCAGGTCGGGCCGCAGGTAGTGGATGCCCATCGCGCCCCATTCCGCCGGCAGGCCTTCATGCGCGGCAGAGACGCAGTGGCCCGACGGGTCGGGGATGAAACCTTCGGCGAGCGCGACGTTGACGTCCTTGTATTTCTCGACCGCCGCACGAAGCGCGTCCATGTCGTAGTCGTCGGCGCTGGCTGCGCCCGGCAGTAGGCATCCCAACGCAAGAGCGAGACCGTATTCCAGTTTCGTCATCATGCAATCCTCCCTCGTGACAATCGCGCAAAACTGTCCTCTTCGGAACGCGTTCCGCACGCGGCATCCTAGCATCCTTCGGGAAGCGTGAATGGAAAGAATTATCCGGTCCGGACAGGCGAATCCGGGGCGCCCGTCGCGAACGACCGGCGGCGCCTCGTTCGGCGTTGGTGCAATTATGACCAAAGATGTGTCGCAATCCCCTTTTCCCTCGCTCGCGGCTTCGGATAGGGTGCGGCGCATGAACTGGACGATCCCGAATATCCTGACGGTGCTCCGTCTTCTCGCCGCGCCGGGCGTCGCGGTGATGTTCCTCTATTTCCACCGCCCCTGGGCCGACTGGTTCGCGCTGGCGCTGTTCATCACCGCCGCGATCACCGACTGGTTCGACGGCTACCTCGCGCGGCTCTGGAAGCAGGAATCGAAATTCGGCGCGATGCTCGACCCGATCGCCGACAAGGCGATGGTGGTGATCGCGATCATGGTCCTGACCGGCTATTCGGGCATGAACCCCTGGCTGATCCTGCCGGCGGCGGTGATCCTCTTCCGCGAGGTCTTCGTCTCCGGCCTGCGGGAATTCCTCGGCGCCGCGGCGGGGCTCTTGAAAGTCACCAAGCTCGCCAAGTGGAAGACGATGGCGCAGATGATCGCGATCGCGGTGCTGTTTCTCGGCACCGGGCTCGAATATCTCGAGGGCATCGCGCGGCAGGGCCTGACGCCGGAGCAATATGCCGATCGCGTCGCCGCCGGGCTCGCCGACCCGATCCGGTCGTGTGGCATCCGGGGCTGTTCGTCCTATGCCACGATGGCCGGGCTCGCCTTGATCTGGGCCGCCGCGGTGCTCACATTCGTCACGGGGCTGGAGTATTTCCGCAAGGCGCTGCCGTTCCTGAAGGACGAAGCATGATCGACATCCTCTATTTCGCCTGGGTCCGCGAGCGGATCGGCGTCCCGCGCGAGCGGGTCGAGACCGATGCCGCCACCGTGGCCGATCTCGTCGAGGAGCTGAAGGGCCGCGAGGAGCGCTATGCCGCGGCCTTCGCCGACGTCTCGGCGCTGCGCGTGGCGATCGACCAGGAACTGACGGATTTCGCCGCGCCGCTCGCGGGCGCGCGCGAAGTGGCCTTCTTCCCGCCGATGACCGGGGGCTGAGGATGCGGGTGCGCGTTCAGGCCGAGCCGTTCGACTACGGCGCCGAATGCGCCGGCTTCGGGCAGGGCGGCCGCGACGTGGGCGCGGTGGTGAGCTTCCTCGGCGTCGTGCGCGACGACAGCGGCCGGCTCGCGAGGATGGAGATCGAGCATTATCCCGGCATGACCGAGAAGGCGATCGCCGCCATCGCCGAAGAGGCGCGGGCGCGCTGGAAGCTCGCCGATGTGCTGGTGATCCACCGTCACGGGCCGCTCGCGCCGGGCGAGGCGATCATGATGGTCGCGACCGCCGCGCGGCACCGGGCGGCGGCCTTCGCGGCGGCGGAGTTCCTGATGGACTACCTCAAGTCCCGCGCGCCGTTCTGGAAGAAGGAGTTCGGCCCGGACGGCGCCGAATGGGTCGCGGCCAAAGGCGAGGACGAGGCGGCGCTGAAGCGCTGGTGACGCGGGCCAGCCGCGCCGCGCCGCCCCCGTGCCTCAGCCGGCATTTATCTTTTCGATATAGGCGCGCAGTTCCTCGGCCTCGTGGCGGGCGTCGCGCAGGCCGTCCATCGCCGCGCGCAGCTCGGCCTGGCTCTGCTGGAGCTGGCTGGTCAGTTCCGCCTCGCGCGTCTCGAGGAAATTGATCGCCTCGTCGCGCGTCTCCTCGGCGTCGTGCAGCTCGCGCGCCATCTTCTCCAGCTCGCCGATCTCGGCCTGGGTGACGCGGGTCAGCCGGTGCAGCAGCCAGCAGGCGAACCAGCCGAGCATGAAGGCCACGAAGAGGATGATCGCGGTCGCGAGGATGAATTCGGTTCTGTTCATGACTGCCCTTTGCCGTGCGCCGTTCCGCCGGTCAAGCCTCCCGCGCTCACTCGGACGGGCGCGGCTTCGGCCGGACCGTGTCCTTGTCCGGGGTCCGCACCACGACCTCGGCCGGGCCTTCGTCCGCCGCTTCACCGGTCTCGTCCTCGGCGCCGCCGATCAGGCGGAATTCGATCCGCCGGTTCGCCTCGCGGCCGGCTTCGGTGTCGTTGTCGGCGATCGGCACGGTTTCGCCGTAGCCCACGGCCCTCAGGTTGCCGGTCAGCACCCGGCGCGCCATCAGCGCGGCGACCACCGCCTCGGCGCGCTTCTGGCTGAGCGCGAGGTTCATCTCCTCGCGGCCCTGGCTGTCGGTATGGCCGCCGATCTCCATGGCGAAGTCCGAACAGTCCTTCATGCGCGTCGCGATCTTGTCGAGCGTGTCGGCCGCGTCGCGGGTGATCTGCGCCGCGCCCGGCTCGAAGTTGATCTTGTGGGCGGCGAGCAGGGCGTTGATGTCGGCCGCGCATTCCTCGGCCGTGGGCAGGCCGGTGAGCGGATCGAGCGCCGCGTCGTAGCGGATGTCGAGCTCGTATTGCTGGGTCTCGCCGAGCTTGTCGGACAAGACCCGCGCCACGGTATCGCTGGCCGTGGTCGAGCCGGTGCGCCCCGAGAGCCGGATGATCCCCGGCTGCACGATCACTTCGCCGCTGTCGATCTCGCCCAGGGCCTCGAGCGCCGCGAGCACCCGCAGCGGCCAGCCCGGCGGCATGTCGGGGTCGAGCCGGGTCGCGGCGTGGACCGCGCCGGTGCCGAAACGGGCGCGGGCAAAGCTTTCCACGGCCTCGCGCGACAGCGCGTCGCCGAGCCGGCCGCGCAGTTCCAGCCGGCCTTCGGGGCTCAGCGTGGCGACGAATTCCTTGGCGCCGTTCGCGCCAGCCGGCGAATCCGATTTCGGGGTCAGCACGGCATGGAGCGAAAACACCTCGGGCAGGTTCGATTCAAGCTCGCCCACCACCCGGTCGAAGGCGGCGGGGCTGACGGTCTCGGCGGCGATCAGCGAGATGTCGGCATCCGAATAGGTGATCGAGCCGCCGCCGAGTTCCTTCATCGCGGCCAGCCCCATCGTCACCGCATCCGCCCATTGCGGCGTCGGCACGCCGAGGCCGATCGTGCAGGCGGCCTTGCCGGTGGCGCCGGCCTCGGTCGCGGCGGCGAGGATGCGGTCGCGGGCGCGCTCGTTGTCGGCCGAGCAGGCGTCGAAGCGCGCGCCATCCGCGTCGATCAGGAAGCGCAGCGTGAAGGGCGTGATGACCGGCCGCGGCGCCGAGATGTCGAGCGCGAGCTTCAGGCCCCGCGGCGCCTTGCGGCTCAGCTCGCTTTCGAGCCGCGCCTTCTCGGTCGCGCTGTCGCTGATCGCGGTGATCGAGACCCGCCCCGCCGAGATCGAGATCTTCGAGCGCGGCAGGCTGCCGAGCGCGCGAATCCCGAAGGCGACCGCGTCCTGCCAGCCGGCGGGCACCGGATGGTCGGCCGATTCGAGCATGTCGGTCACCGTGCCCTTGCCGGCGAGCCGGGTGAGGTCGGCGACGATGGATTCGTGCGCCGGCCCCTCCGGCACCAGCCCGATGAGCGAGATGCCGTCGCCGTTGCGCAGGATCTCGATCATGAAATCCGGGGCCTCGATGGAGGCGGCAGCGGCGACGTCCATCGCGTCGATCAGCCGGTCGGAATCGACGACCGTGCCGGCGACCGAGAGCGCGCGGAACCGTGCGGCCTCGGTCGGGGCGGTTCCGGTCAGCGTCACCCGAAGCCCGTCGGCCTCGACGCCGGCCCAGTGATGGCCCGCGGTGGAGAGCGCCTCGACGATTCCCTCGGCCGAGCGGCGCTCGATGACGATCGCGGTCCAGGCGGCGGTGGCGACGCTCAGGAGGCCGGCCAGAAGGAATGCGGCCGGGAGGATCGCGCCAAGCGGCAGGCGGGTGGGAAGGAGCTGGCGCTTGGGCAGGGACAGCCGCATGGTGATCGGACCTTCGCCGGTTCTCGGGACGCGCCTTCCTTATGCTCCGGGGCCTGCGGGTTCAATCACATGGCCGCGCTTGCGGCAAGAAACAGCGCAGCGATGAGCCCGGTATCGCGGTTCTTGCGGAACAGCGCGAGGCAGCCGGCCGGATCGTCGATGTCGAGCCGCCGCATCTGCCAGAGCAGGTGCCAGCCCATCGCCCAGGGCGCAATCAGCGCGAGGCCGAGCTTGGCCGGGCCGGCCGCGGGCAGGAGCGCGGTGAGTATCGCCGCGCTCATCAGCGTGACGGCGAGGATCAGGAACAGGCCGAGCCACTTGCCGGTTGCCGCCCCGAAGAGACGGGCGGTGGATTTCACCCCGATGAGGACGTCGTCCTCCTTGTCCTGGTGGGCGTAGATCGTGTCGTAGAACAGCGTCCAGGCGATGCCGGCGGCATAGAGCAGGACCGCGTCCACCCCGACGCGTCCCGAATGCGCGGCATAGGCGAGGACCGCGCCCCAGTTGAAGGCGAGCCCGAGGAAGAGCTGCGGCCACCAGGTGAAACGCTTGGCGAAGGGATAGAGCGCGACAAGGCCGAGCACCGAGATGCCGAGGAGGATCGCCAGCCAGTTGAAGGTGAAGAGAATGCCCGCGGCGAGCGCCATCTGCGCGGCCATCCAGATCAGCGCCTGCTTCACGGTGACCTGGCCCGAGGGGATCGGCCGCGAGCGGGTGCGCGCCACGGCGGCGTCGATGTGGCGGTCGGTGATGTCGTTCCAGGTGCAGCCCGCGCCGCGCATCAGCCAGGCGCCGGCGGCGCAGCCGAGGAGGATCCAGAGATCCCCGATCCGCCAGCCGTCCTGCGCCGCGGCGAGCGCCACGCCCCACCAGCAGGGGATGAGCAGAAGCCAGGTCCCGATCGGCCGGTCGGCGCGCGAGAGCCGCAGGTAGGGCCGCGCGACGTCCGGCGCATGGCGGTCGACCCAGTTGCCGCGGACCGCATCGGCGACCTGCCCGGCGGGCTCTGGCGTTTCGTCGGGCGCACTCATAAGTTCGGCCTCATGGGACAAGCGAAGATCAGGCTCTGTGTAGACCAGCCGCTCGGGGCGGGGCAATCGGTTCGGTTGACCGAGGCGCAGGCGCATTACCTCTTCGGGGTGATGCGCGAGGCGGTGGGCGCGCGCGTCCTGGTGTTCAACGGGTGCGACGGCGAATGGCTGGCCGAGGTGACCGAGGCCGGCAAGCGCAAGGGTGCGCTGACCTGCTTCGAACAGACCCGGCCGCAGGTCGCGGCGCCGGATCTCTGGCTCATCTTCGCGCCGGTGAAGAAGGCGCGGACCGATTTCATCGTGGAAAAGGCGGTGGAGCTCGGCGTGGCGCGGCTGGTGCCGGTCGCGACCGAGTTCACCAATTCCGAGCGGATGCGCCGCGACAAGGCCGAGGCGCATGTGCGCGAGGCGGCCGAGCAATGCGGCGCGGTGCATCTGCCCGAAGTGGCCGAGATGGCGCCGCTCATGCGGCTGCTTGCCGGCTGGGATCCGGCGCGGCGGATCCTCTGGGCCGACGAGGCGCAGGCGGGCCGCCCGTCGTCGCCCGCGGCGCTCCTCTCCGAGGCGGGGCCGGGGCCCTGGGCGATCCTCGTCGGGCCCGAGGGCGGCTTTTCGGAACCCGAGCGCGAAAGGCTCCGCGCGCTCGCCTTCGTCGATCCCATCGCGCTCGGTCCCCGCGTGTTGCGCGCCGAGACCGCGGCGCTGGCGGCGCTGACGCTCTGGCAGGCGCAGTTGGGGGACTGGCGGTGAGCCTGAAGCCGGTCGTCCGCCTGCATCTCTACTTCGCGCGCGACAACGATCGCGCGGTGATCCTGCGTCAGGGGCCGTCGAAGCAGTTCCGGATGATCCTCTGGCACCGCGACACCGACCGGTTCGAGGATGGCCAGTGGCTGAAGCACAAGGTCTGGCCCGAGCGCTGCGACCTGTCGCCGGACGGGCGGCATTTCCTCTATTTCGCGCTGAACGGCGACTGGCAGGGCGTCTCCGAGGGCGCCTATACGGCCTTGTCGCGGCCGCCCTGGTTCACCGCGCTCGCGCTCTTTCCCGAAGGCGACACCTGGGGCGGCGGCGGGCGGTTCCTCGACGATGTGCACTACGTGGCGGATGGCGGTCACGATGTCCTCGGCCGCGATGACGGGCTTGTGCGGCTCTACCGGCGGGCCCCGGACGCGGACTGCCCCACGGGGCTGCGGCAGGCCGACGGGCGCTGCGCGCGGATCGGCAAGGCCAGGGCGGAGCGGGCCTTCCTTCGGGACCTGCCGCCGGATCCGGCGCTCGATCTCTATGACACTCTGGGCGGCCGGCTCCATCGCCGGCGCGGCGCGGAGCTGGAGCTGATCCGGGACTTCACCGAGATGGAGTTCGAATCGGTCCGGGCGCCCTATGACTGGCGCGAGGCCGGCGAACCCGGCGCGCCGCGGCCCTGGCATCCGCTCGACGGGGAGAAGCGATGAGCCTGATCCGCCCCGAAGTCAGGGCGCTGTTCCTGCGCTGGCGCGAGGTGATCGCGGCGCTTGCGGCCGGGCTCGGCGCGCTGTGGCTGATGTCGCTCGGCGGCTGGCTCATGCAGGGGCTCGGGGGCATCGTCCTGGCGCTGTCGCTTGGCTGGGGCGTGATCGCGCTGCGCCGGGTGCGGTTCCTGCGCGGCGTCGCGGCGCCCGGCATCGTCGAGGTCGACGAGGGCCAGGTCGGCTATTACGGCCCGAGCTTCGGCGGCTTCGTGGCACTCGCCGACCTGACCGAGCTCAGGCTGACCGAGATCGGCGGCGCGCGCCAGTGGCGGCTGAGGACCGCGTCGGGCGAGGTGCTGCTCGTGCCGGTCGACGCGGCCGGGGCGGAGAAGCTCTACGACGCCTTCGCCGCCTTGCCGGGGATCGACATGGCCGCGCTCGCCGCCGCGCTCGACCGCGGCGTGGGAACGCTGCCCTTGTGGAAACGCGCCGGCGCGGCGCTTCCGTGTCGCTGAGCGATCACGAAATGTGATGATTCGGCGCAGACAATCCGCGCCTGGCGGTCTTGACTCGGGCGGCCTGGCAATTCAGGTCTATGCGTCCCTGTAAGGCAGAAGATCGAGGCCCCGATGTCCATTCCTCAATCCGGCGGAGGCCCGATCGAACGCTTCGAACAGCTCGCCGAATATCTCGAAGCCGGCTGCAAGCCGAAGGACGACTGGCGCATCGGCACCGAGCACGAGAAGTTCGGCTATTGCAAGGACACGCTGAAGCCCCTGCCCTATGACGGGCCGCGCTCGATCCGGGCGATGCTGGAAGGGATGCGCGAACGCTTCGGCTGGGAGCCGATCGAGGAGCAGGGCAAGATCATCGGCCTCGTCAAGGACGGCGCCAATATCAGCCTCGAGCCGGGCGGGCAGTTCGAGTTGTCGGGCGCGCCTTTGGAGACCATCCACCAGACCTGCGACGAGGTGAACCAGCATCTGCGCGACGTGCAGACGGTGGCGGATCAGATCGGCGCGCGTTTCATTGGACTCGGCGCCGCGCCGGAATGGACGCATGAAGAGATGCCGATGATGCCGAAGGGGCGCTATCGGCTGATGACCGACTACATGGGCCGGGTCGGCACCCAT
>JBFKMA010000040.1:0-11679 GCA_041630175.1 Albidovulum sp. | reverse complement strand
TGCGATCACCGCGGCGCAGTTCCTGCGGCGCTTCGTCAGGGACGATCTGCCGTGGATTCATCTCGACATCGCCGGGGTGGCGCTACCGCCGAAGGAGACCACGCTCGCGCCCAAGGGGGCGACGGGCTGGGGGGTGATGGCGCTCGACCGGCTGGTGCGCGACATGCTCGAAGGCTGATGGGCAGCGCGTTCTTCTACCACCTGACGCGGTCGCCGCTGGAGGCGACGCTGCCGATGCTGCTCGCGAAGTCGCTGCAGGCGGGCTGGCACGTCGTCGTCCGGGGGACCGACGCGGCGCGGCTCGACTGGCTCGACCAGAAGCTGTGGCTCGGGGGCGAGGAGGAGTTCCTGCCGCACGGGCTCGCGGGCGGACGGCACGACGCCATGCAGCCGATCCTGCTGACGACGGGGATCGAGGCCCCGAACGGCGCGCAATGCCTGATGGCGGTCGATGGCGCCGCGGTGGCGCCGGAGGAATGCCAGGGGCTGGAGCGGGTCTGCGTGATCTTCGACGGCAACGATCCCGATGCGGTTGACCGCGCGCGGGGGCAGTGGAAGGCGCTCACCGGCGCCGGCGTCGCGGCGCAGTACTGGAGCGAGGAAGGCGGGCGCTGGCAGAAGAAGGCTGAAAGCCGGCGCGCGACCGGCTGACCGGCGCCCTTGGCTGACATTTCGGCTGGATTTGGTAAGCTAGTTCGGGAAACCTCTGGACGGGGTCTTCGACGGAGCATTCGGATTCGCTTGCGGTGCGGATCGTGACCGATGGATGGCGCAATGGCAGTCCGGCCCTGGCAAGCCCATATCTCTGCATTGGCCCTTTCGCTGGGTATTCTCGGCGGGCTCGGGGCGGAGCCGGTCTTGGCCCAGGACCCGAACGCTGCGGCGCAGGAACTGGTCGAGGAAGTGCGCAGGATTCGCAGTTTCGCGGATCTCGACTACGCGATGCGCGAGCTCATGTGGCACCAGAGCATGTCGATTCTGGCCGCTTATGGCGGGTACACTTCGTACGAACGGGAAGACGGCTCTTCCAACGCCAACGACCTGAGACGGCTCAAGAACCGCATCAACTGGAATCAGGAAAGCCTTGCCGATTTCAAGCGCGCATTGCGGCGGGACGACGAAATGCCCCAGGACGACGCGGTGCGCGCCGAAGCCGTGGTCGAGGCCTTTGCGGGCTTTCTTGCTGCGGCGAGGGAGGTCGCGACCCTTCTCGATGACGGCGATCCCGACGCCGCCAACATTGCTTACCGCGACAAGTCCGTTCCAATCAGTCACGCGATCGGCCGGGAGTTGTATACGCTTCGGCGCGCGGCCGAAAACCGCTTCGACGGAACGGCACGCTCCTTGCGCTGAGACGATATCGGCGGACACTGTCCTCGCCTTGGCGCGCCTCGCAGAATGTGTCACCGCCTCAGGATCATCAGGTCGCGGGTCAGCGTCACCTCGTGGCGGCCGAGATAGCTCATGCCGAGAAGCGAGGTGCCGAGCGCGCCGCTGTTGACCACCGCCGGCAGGTCGGTGTCGGTCATGCCGCCGAGCGTGAAGCGCGCCAGCCGCACCGGGGCGGTGGCAACCCGTCCGTTCGCGGTCATCGCGGTGCCGAAATAGTTGAGCGTGTCGGGCGCGAGCCCGATGCGCTCGGCGTCGCGGCGGTTCAGCACGATGTCCGAGGCGCCGGTATCGACGACGAAGAGGACGTTCGCGCCGTTCACTTCTGCGGTGATGTAGAAATGCCCGTCGCGCGCCACCGGCACCTCGATCCGGTCGCCGCGCAGCACCGCCTCCTGCGGCCGGGCGACGCGGCGGATGTCGCCCCAAAGCCCCGCCACCGCGACTGCGCCGAGGAAGATCAGCCCCCAGATCGCCGCCTGCTGCGCGGTCTTGCCGAACTGCCGGCGATTCTGCATCAGGAAATAGCCTGCGACCACGCAGAGCAGCAGCACCAGGTAGATCAGCCGGGGAAGGTCGTCGCCGTCCATGCGCCTCTTTCGCTTGCGCCTTCCGGTTCAGATCAGCCCGGTGCCGCGCACCCCGTCAAGGACGAACTGCACCGACAGCGCGGCGAGGAGCATGCCGAAGAGCCGGGTGACGACCAGCGTTCCCGTCCGCCCCAGCGCGCGTTCGATGAGGCCCGCGGCGAGGAAGAAGGCGAAGGCGCAGGCCACCACCGCGACCATCACGCCGATCACGGCGAGGGAGTGGCCGACGCCCGAACCGGGCGCGCCGTTCACCAGGAGGATCATCGTCGTGAAGGCGCCGGGACCGGCGATCAGCGGCGTGGCCAGCGGAAACACCGACGGGTCGTGATGCGGATCGGCCTGCTGGCCCTCGCGCCGCTGGGTGCGGCGCTCGAAGAGCATGTCGAGCGCGGTGATGAACAGAAGGATCCCGCCCGAGATGCGGAAGGCGGGCATCGAGATGCCGATGCCGCTCAGGATCTTGTCGCCGAGAACGCCGAAGAGTGCCATCAGGGCGATGGCGATCAGGCAGGACCTGAACGCCACCGCGCGGCGATGCGAAGCGCCCATGCCCTGCGTCAGCGCGACGAAGAGCGGCGCCAGCCCGATCGGGTCGATGATCACGAAAAGCGACACGAAGGCGGTGATGTAGAAACTGAGTTCCATCCGTCAAGCCTCTGCCATGTCGAGATTTTCTGCGGCCCGCATCCAGAGGTCCTCGGCCCGGCCGATCCCCTCGAGCACCTCGGCGTATTTCTTCTGCCAGACCGCGGCCTCGTCGGGCTTTTCGTAGATCGCCGGATCGGCGAGCTTCGCCGCGAGCCGGTCGCGCATCTCGGTGAGCTTGGCGAGGCGTTCCTCGCATCTGCGCAGCTCGGCCTTGAGCGCCAGAAGCGCGTCGCGCGAGGGGCGCGGCACCTTGGGCTTGGCCTTCTCCGCCGGCTTGTCGCTGTCGTCGCCGGCGAGAAGCTCGCGCCGGTAGGTCTCGAGGTCGTTCGGGTAGGGCGCGACGGCGCCGCCCTTCACCAGCCAGAGCCGGTCGGCGACGAGGCCCAATAGATGCATGTCGTGGCTGACGAGGATCACAGCGCCGGAATATTCGGTCAGCGCCTCGACGAGCGTCTCGCGGCTCTCGATGTCGAGGTGGTTGGTCGGTTCGTCGAGGATCAGGAGATGCGGCGCGTCGATCGTCGCCAGCAAGAGCGAGAGCCGCGCCTTCTGGCCGCCCGACAGCCGCGCGACGCGCGTCTCGGCCTGATCGGCGCCGAGCCCGAACCCGGCGAGCCGTGCGCGCAGGCGCGGCTGGCCCTCCTCGGGGCGGAGCCGCATGATGTGCTGCAAGGGCGTCTCGTCGAGGTGGAGCTCGTCGACCTGGTGCTGGGCGAAATAGCCGATCCGGAGCTTCGAGGAGCGCGTGATCTTGCCGTCGCAGGGCGCGAGCTTGCCGGCGAGAAGCTTCGACAGCGTCGACTTGCCCTCGCCGTTGCGGCCCAGAAGCGCGATCCGGTCGTCCTGGTCGATGCGCAGGGTCAGCCGCCTCAGCACCGGCGGGCCGCCGTAGCCGACCGCCGCGCCGTCCATGGTGATGATCGGCGGCGAGAGCTGCTCGGGCTCGGGGAAGGTGAAGACGACTTTCTTCGCCTCTTCCGGTGCGAGGATCGGCGTCATCTTCTCGAGCATCTTCACCCGGCTCTGCGCCTGGACGGCCTTCGACGCCTTGGCCTTGAAGCGGTCGACGAAGCTTTGCAGATGCGCGCGCCGCGCCTCCTGCTTCTTCGCCTCGGCGGCCTGCACGGCGCGCAGGGCGGCGCGTTGGCGGGCGAACTGGTCATAGGGCCCCGACCAGAGCGTGAGCTTGCGGTTCTCCAGATGCAGGATCGCGCTCACGGCGCGGTTCAGAAGGCCGCGGTCATGGCTGATGATGATGACCGTATGGGGATATTTCGCGAGGTAGCTCTCGAGCCACAGCGCGCCTTCGAGATCGAGGTAGTTCGTCGGTTCGTCGAGCAGGAGAAGGTCCGGCTGCGCGAACAGCACCCCCGCCAGCGCCACCCGCATCCGCCAGCCGCCGGAGAAATCCGAGCACGGCCGGCGCTGGTCGTCATTGTCGAAGCCGAGCCCCTTGAGGATCGCCGAGGCCCGCGCCTCGGCCGACCAGGCGTCGATATCGGCGAGCCGGTGCTGGATCTCGGCAATGCGGTGCGGATCGGTGGCGTGCTCGGCCTCGGCCATCAGGCTCGCGCGTTCGGTATCGGCGGCGAGCACGGTGTCGAGCAGCGAGGTCGCGGACGACGGCACCTCCTGCGCCACCCCGCCGATCTTGGCGCGCGACGGCAGCGCAATCTCGCCGCCCTCAAGCGCGATCTCGCCCCGGATCAGCCGGAACAGCGTGGTCTTGCCGGTGCCGTTCTGGCCCACGAGCCCGACCTTGTGGCCGGCGGGAATCGTCGCGGAGGCGCCCTCGAACAGGGGGCGGCCTTCGACGGAATAGGTGATGTCGGCGATCCTCAGCATGGCGCCGCCATAGCAGAGCGTCCGGGCGCCGAAAAGCACATGCACTTCCACTTGGTCCAAATATCCCCGCCGGAGGCATCCGACGCCGCCATGCGCGCCACCTTTTCAATCCGGGCGCACCATGCTAGCAGGCGCGCGGATCATCCGGCGCGGGACGCGAGAGCCCCGGCGTCCACCAATCAAAAGGCACACCACATGGCGATCGAACGCACGCTTTCCATCATCAAACCCGACGCGACCCGCCGCAACCTGACCGGCAAGATCAACGCCAAGTTCGAGGAAGCGGGCCTGCGCATCATCGCGCAGAAGCGCATCCACCTGACCATGGCGCAGGCCGGCAAGTTCTACGAGGTTCACAAGGAACGCCCCTTCTACGGCGAACTGTGCGAGTTCATGGCCTCGGAGCCGGTCGTCGTCCAGATCCTGGAAGGCGAGAGCGCCATCGCCAAGAACCGCGAAGTGATGGGTGCCACCAACCCGGCCAACGCCGATGCCGGCACGATCCGCAAGGAATTCGCGCTCTCGGTCGGTGAGAACTCGGTCCACGGCTCGGACGCGGCGGAAACCGCGGCGGTCGAGATCGCCTTCTTCTTCTCGGGCCTCGAAATCGTCGGCTGAGCCGGATCAGCGCCGGGGCCGCAGCCCGATCTCGTCGAGGGCCGCTTCCAGCCGGGAGCGGCCCTTTTCCGTTTCCGAGGCGCCGCCGGCCCGCGCCTTCAGCGCGTCGAACCTGGCGCGGAGCGCGGTCTTTTCCGCGCCCCGGCAATCGTTCCAGGGGCGGCCCTGAAGGCCCATGACAAGCGCGTAATAGCCGATGAAATGCGGCCGCGTGCCCGACTGCAGCAATCGCAGATAGGCTGCGTCCGCGCCGAGCGCGCGGACCTCCTCGGCCGAACGGATGCCCGCACGGGCGAACTCCGCTTCCGTGGCGGGGCCGAGATTTGGAATTGTGGATATAGGTGTTGGCATCGGGCTCCCCGTGTGAAGCCCCGGTCTATCCATTCGCGCGACTGGCGCAGTGCCTCAGATCGAGGCCCAGTCGCTGAAATGCGTCGCCTGCATCTGCTCGGCGGGCGTGTCGGCGGTTTCCGACATCGCCGAGCGGCGCTTGCGCAGGTCTTCCGGCTGGCCCTGCTGCACCTGCTGGCGCGGATGCGACTCGGTCGCGTCCATTTGCTTGGGCATTTCCATTCGCTCGTTCCTTCCCGAATGGCCCGTCCGGGCCACGTTGACCAATCCGTCGTCGGGCCATCTCACGTGTGGCGGTGACGCAGGCGCGGCGCAGATAGTGCCGCGTGGCATCGCCGTCAATAGATTTTGCTCCTTGTTATCGCAAACGCCAAGCCGCGGCGCGGCATGTGGAAAGGGCTGGGGTGTTTTGGCAACAGTCCCGGGGGCGCAACCGCGGAACATCCACGGATGCGAAACGATGCTGCGCGACGGCGGGGAGTGTTGCTCAACTGAGGATTGCCCGCGGGACTCGGCGCCCCTGCGGCGCTCCGAAAGCCGCGTCAGGCGCGGAACGCGGCCGCGAAGGGTTCGGGCAGATCGAATTCCTTGAGCGCGCGGGCGCGGGCCTCGGCGGACATCTTGCGCGCGGTCCTGGTGACGATCCGTTCGAGCTCGGCCGCGTCGCGGCCGTCGGCGAAGGGCTGGAAATACCAGCGCAGGAAGACGAAGCAGATCACGTCCTCGAGCGCCTGGACCTCGTCGTTGCGCTTGATGCCTTCCTTGCGGAGCATGGTCTTCACCCGCGCGATGCTGTCCTCGCCGTATCCCGCCTCGGCCATGATCCCGCCGACGCGGTCGGCGTGGAAGGCGGCGAGGTCGCGGCGCCAGGCGAGGTAGCCCTCGCGGCCCTCGGGATAGCTCGCGCGGGGCGAGGTCCAGCGTTCGATATGCTGGCCGTGCGCGGCGATCCGGAGCTCGTCGGAGGCCTCGGGAAAGAGCCGCTCCAGCTCCGCCGTCATCCGCTCGCCGTAAAGCCGCGCGGCGGGCGCGCCCTCACTCCGGTCGGGATCGGCGTCATTGGCGGCGTCGATGGCGGCGAGCACGGTGGCGAGGCGGGTCATGGCATCCTGCGAAATTGGAGAACGGTCGCGGACACCGTCGCAAAGCCGCCGGGCGCGGTCAAGCCGCGCCCGGGGCGTGTGGATGGTCAGAGTTCGACCTCGACCCGGCCGATGGCGCGCGAGCAGCAGGCCAGCACGAAGCCCGCCTCGACGTCCTCCTCGCTGATGCCGCCGTTATGGACCATGTGGACCTGACCCGAGCGGGTCTTGACCTTGCAGGTGCCGCAGACGCCGATATTGCAGCCCGAGGGGATGTTGAGGCCCGAGGACTTGGCGACCGCCAGGATCGTGTCGGTCTCGGCGCATTCGGCGGTGATCTCGGAGCCGGTGAAGACGATCTCGGCCTTCGCGGTTTCCTGCGGCACCACGTCGTCGGGGACCTCGATATCCTCGACCCGGAGGACCGGCGCCTGGAACGTCTCCTGGTGGTAGCGCGACATGTCGTAGCCGAGCGCGTTCAGCATGTCGCGCACCGACTGCATGAAGCCTTCGGGGCCGCAGCAATAGACGTCGCGCTCCAGGTAGTCCGGCGTCATCAGGCCGAGCATCAACTGGTTGAAGAAGCCGCGATAGCCGGTCCAGACTTCGTAGGGTTCCTCGCGCTCGACGACGAAATGCAGCCGCAGCCCCTGCACCCGGCTCGCCATGTATTCGAGCCGCTTGCGGAACAGGATCTCGGACGGGCGCTTGGCGCAGGTGACGAAGCTGATGTCGGGGTCTTCGCCGCGCTCGAACAGGAACGAGGCCATCGACATCATCGGCGTCACGCCGGCGCCCGCGGAGATGAAGAGATACTTGCCGTCCGGCTGGCGCGGCAGGTGGAAGACGCCGCCCGGCCCCCTGACGTTGAGTCGCACGCCGGGCTTCAGGTGCTCGAACATCCAGCGCACGCCGACGCTGTCCGCTTGCGCCTTGACGGTGAGCGTCACATAGGCGTTCGAGGTCGGGCTCGACGAGATCGTGAAGGTGCGGTGGATCGGACCGCCCGGAACCGGCAGTTCCAGGGTCAGGAACTGGCCGGCCCGGAACAGGAAGGTGGCCCCCGAGGGCGGGCGGAACGAGAAGGTCTTCACGTCCGGCGCCTCGGGAATGACCATCACGCATTCCAGCGGTTCGCTGTCGTTCCAGATCGGCGTGTCTTCGCGCGGCATCGGGATCATGGCGCTTACTCCGCGGCCATGATCTTGCGGCCGACGAGCCGGTTCTGGAGCGTCGCGGTGTACCAGTCGATGAACTGGATCACGCCGCTTTCCTGAAGCTCGGAATAGGGGCCGGGCTCATAGGCGGGCGAGTTGATGCCGAGCTGGTTCTGCTCGACGACGTGGCGGTCCTCGTCGTTCGTGGCCTCCCAGACCTCGGTGAGGCGCTGGATGTCGTAGTCCTCGCCCTCGACGGCGTCCTTGTGGACGAGCCAGGTGGTGGTGACCTGGGTCTCGGTCGGGCTCACCGGCAGGACGCGGAAGTTCAGCACGTGGTCGGAGAGGAAGTGGTTCCAAGTGTTCGGGTAGTGGAAGAAGAGAAGCGAGCCGGCATTGGCGAAGGGCATGCCGGGCAGCATCTTCTTGACCGCGGCCTTGCCGTCCATCGTGTAGCTGACCGCGTCGCCGACGAAGGGGATGCGGACGAGGCGCCACTGCTCGTTCGGGTCGATGACGAATTTCGAGGGCAGCCCGGCCGCCTCGCAGCGCGCGACATGCGCCGCGCCGGCGGGCGAGGAGACCGAGTCATCGGCGCCGACGAGGTTCGGGTCGTCGTTGAAGGTGCGGCACAGCGACGGGTGCGAGCCCGAGCAGTGGTAGCATTCGCGGTTGTTCTCGAGCACCAGCTTCCAGTTGCCCTTCTCGATGATCGTCGACTGGAACGCGACCTTGAGCTCGCCAAGCGAATGCTTGGCGGTGTAGCGGTCGGCCTCGGCCTTGACGGGCGCGAAGTCCGGGGCGGTCTCGGCGAGGCAGATGAAGACCATGCCGGCGGCGATGTCGCAGTGGACCGGCTTCAGCCCGTGCTTGGAGGCGTCAAAATCCTTGCCCATGTCGCGCGCCCAAAGGAGGCGGCCGTCGAGCTCGTAGGTCCACTGGTGGTAGGGGCAGACGAGCTTGGGGTTGGTGCCCTTGGCGGTCTGGCAGATCCGGCTGCCGCGGTGGCGGCAGGAATTGTGGAAGGCGCGGATCACGCCATCGTTGCCGCGCACGACGATGACCGAGTAGTCGCCGATCTGGACGGTGACGAAGCTGCCCGGCTTGGGAAGTTCCGGGGCGGAGGCGACATAGATCCAGTCGCGGGTCCAGATCAGCCGCATGTCGGCGTCGTAGACCTCGGGCGCGGTGTAGAAGTCGCGGCCGAGCGAGGTCATCGCGCGGCGCGTGAGGAGCTGGGAAAGGATGTCGGAGTCGCGAAGCATGAGGCTGTTCCCTGAATAAGCCGGTCGTCGTGTCCTGTCGGGCGGCTCGGCGCTTATCCGGGAAATCGCGCAGAATCAGAGTGCCGAAAGCGACAATTCCCGACGCAATCCTGACGCAGATGATGTCCGGCCGGCCGGCACCCGGATTTCCTGCGGCCATGGCGCGGGGGGCGGCGGTGCCACAATTTCGTGAAAGCGGTTCCCGACGCCGTGATTTGGCTATAAGGATGGCCGCCGAACACGGACCCGGCTGTCGGCGGCGGCACCCGGCCTACGGAGACTTGACTGATGACCCCATTTGCAATTGCCGGCGTGCAGATGAATGTCAGCGCGCTGACATCCAATGTCGAAGGCATGATCCATCGCCTCGACATCCTGATGGCGCGCTTCCCCTGGACGCAGATGGTGCTGTTCTCCGAACTCGCCCCCTATGGTCCGTTGCCCCGCTTCGCCCAGCCCTTCGAGAACGAGGCGCTCGACCAGTTCCGCGCCGCGGCGCGGCGGCACCGGGTCTGGCTGATTCCCGGCTCGATGTTCGAGAAGACCGCGGACGGGCGCATCTACAACACCTCGGCGGTGATCGACCCCACGGGTCATGTCGTCGCCCGCTACCGCAAGATGTTCCCGTTCCGGCCCTACGAATCCGAGGTCGAGGCCGGCACCGAGTTCTGCGTCTTCGACGTGCCGGATGTCGGCCGCTTCGGCCTGTCGATCTGCTATGACATCTGGTTCCCGGAAACCACGCGGCAGCTTACCAGCGCCGGGGCCGAGGTGCTGCTGCACCCGGTGCTGACCGGCACCACCGACCGCGACGCCGAGCTTGCCATTGCGCGCGCCACCGCCGCGCAGTTCCAGTGCTACGTGATCGACGTGAACGGCCTTGGCGCCGGCGGCGTCGGCCGGTCGCTGATCGTCGATCCCTCGGCCACCGTGCTGCACCAGTCGGCCGGGCAGGAGGACATGTTCCCGATCGAGGTCGATCTGAGCTATGTCCGGCGCCAGCGCGAGACCGGAATCAAGGGGCTCGGCCAGGTGCTGAAGAGCTTCCGCGACCGGTCCGTCGACTTCTCGGTTTACGACCGCAAGAGCGGGGCGGACGCCTTCCTGAAGACCCTCGGACCCTTGGAAATGCCCGGTCAGGGGTCGCGCGCGGGCCTCGACTTATCGGTTGTGGCCGGCGATCCGATGTCGCATGCTGCCCGCGAGAGCGCCGCGCATCCGGGGGGGCCGGATAGCGGTTACCTTCCGCCACTGGCGGACAAGATAGCGAGCGGCTGAGCCCCTCGCGGGAAGGCTGCAAGGCTCGCGGACTGACCGCACCAAGGCATCGGCCGCCGTCAACAGACGGGGAGCAGCCGATGCAATCGGTCAATGACTACTACTCCGCGATCCAGCTGCGGTCCGACCGCTGGAGCGCGTTGCGCGAGGCCACCGGGGCGCTCAGCCGCGACCCGTCGGGCCGCAAGTCGGCGGCGCTGAAAAAGCAGATCGAGGAGCTCTTCGGTTCGCTGTCGCTCATCGAGCGCTACTGGGCCTTTCCCGGCGTGCAGGTCTTCGACCATCTGCGCCGCCAGTACGAGCACGGGAATTTCGACGACCTCGCCTTCGCCGTCCACCGCGTCGCGCGGGCCCTGGCCTCGGGCGCCTATCGCCGCCGCCACATCCCGCTGGATCGCGACAGCGCCGATAACGAGGAGCACGACGACGAGTCGATGCTGTCGCCCGAGGCGCGGGCGCTGACCAAGCCGTATTTCGAAGTGATGATCGTCGACGACCTGAACGAGCATCAGGAGCGTTGGCTCAAGAACAATGTCGCCCGGATGCGGCGGCCGGAAGATCCGTTCATCTACGAGACCGTGGTGGTGCCGAGCCTCGAGGACGCGCTGATCGGGGTTCTCTTCAACCACAACGTCCAGGCGGTGGTGGTTCGGCCGGGCCTCACCCTCAAGTCGCGGACCGAACTGCCGATCCTCAAGCGGTATCTCAACCGCGCCGGCGGGGCGGAGGGGATCGACGGGCTGAAGCCCGAGGATTACGGGCCGGAGCTCTGCCGGCTCATCGCCCGGGTGCGGCCGGAGCTCGACGCCTACCTGGTGACCGACCGCTCGGTGGAGGACATCGCCGGGCTCGATCTCGGCATCTGCCGGCGGGTCTTCTACAACCAGGAAGATTTCCTGGAACTGCACCTCAACATCCTGCGCGGCGTGCAGTCGCGCAACAAGACGCCGTTCTTCACCGCGCTCGTCGAGTATTCCAAGCAGCCGACCGGCGTGTTCCACGCCATGCCGATCAGTCGCGGCAAGTCGATCTCGCGCTCGCACTGGATCCAGGACATGGGGGCGTTCTACGGGCCGAACATCTTCCTGGCCGAGACCTCGGCGACTTCGGGCGGCCTCGACAGCCTTCTCGAGCCGACCGGCCCGATCAAGCAGGCCCAGGAACTCGCTGCGCGGGCCTTCGGCTCCAAGCAGACCTTCTTCGCCACGAACGGCACCTCGACCTGCAACAAGATCGTCGTGCAAGCCCTTGTGCGGCCAGGGGATATCGTGTTGGTCGACCGCGACTGCCACAAGTCGCACCATTACGGGATGGTGCTGGCGGGCGCGCAGGTCGTCTATCTCGACAGCTATCCCTTGAACGAATACTCGATGTACGGCGCGGTGCCGCTCCGCGAGATCAAGCACCAGCTTCTGAAGCTGAAGGCGGCGGGCAAGCTCGATCAGGTGCGGATGCT
>JBFKMA010000039.1:0-11725 GCA_041630175.1 Albidovulum sp. | reverse complement strand
GCGCCGCCGCGCGACCGGGGCGAGCTTGGCCGCTTCGCCCGGGCGACGCGCGGTCATGTGCCGGCCGATCCCGGCGCGCTGGAACCCGATCTCGCCGAGCGCTTCGGCGAGGGGCTTCACTTCGCCGACGAGGCGCATATGGACCCCCGCGCGGCGCTGGCCGCGCTCCGGGTCCGGCTCGAGGGGCTCGGCGGGGTCTTGCGCTTCGGGCCGGACGAGATGCCGCGCGGCCAGGTGATCGATTGCCGCGGCCTTGCGGCGCGCGACTGCCTGCCCGGCCTGCGCGCGGTGCGTGGCGAGATGCTCCTGGTCCGCAACCCCGAGCTTGCCCTCACCCGAACCGTGCGGCTCCTGCATCCGCGTTTCCCCTGCTACGTCGTGCCCTACGGCGATGGCCGCTTCGTGATCGGCGCGACGATGGTCGAGAGCGACAATCCCGGCCCGGTCTCGGCCCGCGCGGTGATGGAGCTTCTGTCGGCGGCCTGGGCGTTGCATCCCTCCTTCGCCGAGGCCGAGGTGCTCGAGACCGGCGCCGGCCTGCGCCCGGCCTATCCCGACAACCTGCCGAAGGTCGTCCACCAGGGCGACCGGATCTTCGTCAACGGGCTTTACCGGCATGGATTCCTGATGGCCCCGGCGCTGGCCGAGGACCTCGCCACGACCCTGTTTCAGGAGGTGCGCAATGCGTCTTGAAGTCAACGGCGAGGCCGTCGAGGTCGCCGCGACCAACCTCGCCGATCTCCTGACCGAGCGCGGCTTCGATGCCGCCTCCGTGGCCACCGCGCTGAACGGCGACTTCGTGCCCGCGCCCGCCCGCGCGGCCACCGCCCTCGGCGAGGGCGCGAAGGTCGAAGTTCTCGCGCCGATGCAGGGAGGCTGAGCCATGCGCCTTTACGGTATCGACATTGCTTCGCGGCTGTTTCTCGGCACCGCGCAATACCCCTCGCCGGCGATCCTGGCCGAGGCGATCGCCGCCTCGGGCACCGAGGTCATCACCGTCTCGCTCAGGCGCGAAGGTGCGGGAGGGGCGGCCTTCCGCGAGTTGATCGCCGCCTCCGGCTGCCGCATCCTGCCCAACACCGCGGGCTGTCACACCGCCAGGGATGCGATCACCACCGCCCGTATGGCGCGCGAGCTTTTCGGCACCGCCTGGATCAAGCTCGAGGTAATTGGCCATGCCGACACGCTGCAGCCGGACCCCTTCGCGCTGCTCGAGGCCGCGCGGGTGCTTTGCGCCGAGGGCTTTTCGGTCTTTCCCTACACGACCGAGGACCTGATTCTCGGCGAGAAACTGGTCGAGGCGGGGTGCGAGGTGCTGATGCCTTGGGGCGCGCCGATCGGCTCGGGACAGGGCTTGCGCAACCCGGAGGGGCTGCGCTCGATGCGGGCGCATTTCCCCGACCTGCCGCTGGTGATCGACGCGGGCATCGGCGCTCCCAGCCAGGCCGCACTGGCGATGGAACTCGGTTTCGACGCCGTGCTTCTGAACACGGCGGTGGCCAAGGCCACCGATCCGGTGGCGATGGCGCGGGCCTTCGGGCAGGCGGTCGGCGCCGGGCGCGTCGCCCGCGAGGCGGGCCTGATGCCCCGCCGCGACATGGCCCAACCCTCGACCCCGATCTTCGGCATGGCGGAATTCCCATGATCGACCGGTTCTATCTGATCGTACCCGACGTGGCGATGCTGGAGCGGCTGGTGCCGCTCGGGGTGCGGCTGGTGCAGCTGCGCCTGAAGTCTGCCGACGAGGCCGAGACCGGCCGCCAGATTGCCCGGGCCCTGCGGGCCTGCGCCGCCCATGGCGCGCAGCTCGTGGTCAACGATCACTGGCGGCAGGCGATCGACCTCGGAGCCGATTTCGTTCATCTCGGGCAGGAGGACCTCGACACCGCGGACATCCCCGCGCTGCGCCGCGCCGGCATGCGCCTCGGCCTGTCCACCCATGACGAGGCCGAGCTGGAGCGCGCGCTGGGCCTTGATCCGGCCTATATGGCGCTCGGGCCGATCTATCCGACGCTCCTGAAGCAGATGCCCTGGGCGCCGCAGGGGCTGGAGCGGATCGGCGCGTGGCGGCGGCGTATCGGGTCGCGCAGGCTCGTGGCGATCGGCGGGCTGACCCCCGAACGGGTTCCGGGCGTGCTCGCCGCGGGGGCCGACAGTGCCGCGGTGGTGACCGATGTCGTGACCGCGCCCGACCCGGAGGCGCGCACCCGCCAATGGCTGGCAGTGACGAGACCGGTATGACCGACCGTTACGCCAGGCAGATGATCCTTCCCGAGGTGGGGACCGCCGGACAGGCGCGGCTTCTCGGCGCCCATGTTCTCGTCGTCGGCGCGGGCGGGCTCGGCTCGACCGTGATCCCGGCGCTCGCCGGCGCCGGGGTAGGGCGGATCCGGCTCATGGATGCCGATCTGGTGAGCGAGTCCAATCTGCATCGCCAGACACTCTATTCGATGGCCGATCTCGGCCGCCCGAAGGTGGATTGCGCCGCGGCGCGGATCGCCAGCCTGACGCCCGATTGCCGGGTCGAGGCGATCCGCGCCTGGCTTGACCCCGACACGGCCGGCGCGGCGCTGGACGGCGTGGATCTGGCGATCGACGCCGCCGACAGTTTCGCCGTCACCTATACGCTCTCGGACCTGTGCGGCGCGGCAAGGCGGCCGCTGGTCAGCGCCTCGGTGCTCGGACTGTCGGGCTATGCCGGCGGCTTTTGCGGCGGCGGCCCGAGCTACCGCGCGCTGTTTCCCGACCTGCCGGCCCGCGCGGCGAGCTGCGCGACGGCCGGCGTGCTCGGGCCGGTTGTGGCCTGCCTCGGCGCGCTCCAGGCGCAGATGGCGCTGTCCATCCTCCTGGGATTGTCGCCGTCGCCGCTGGGTCAGCTGGTGACGGTCGACGCGCGTAGCTTCCGCCTCGGCGGCTTCCGCTTCGACCGGGCGCCGGAGCCGGATGCCAGCTTCCCGTTCGTCGGGCAGGGCGGGCTCGCGGCCGCCGATTGCGTGATCGACCTGCGCGGAACGGATGAGGCCCCCGT
The DNA here is from genome assembly GCA_041630175.1 of Albidovulum sp. Lineage (GTDB taxonomy): Bacteria > Pseudomonadota > Alphaproteobacteria > Rhodobacterales > Rhodobacteraceae > Albidovulum. Next base: position 8,697 of record JBFKMA010000039.1, on the reverse strand, counting down.
CGCCGTGATGCCCGGTGCGCTCAGGCTGGCGCCGGAGGCGCTGAGCGACTGGGTTCCGCCATCGGCGCGGCGGATCGTCCTGTGCTGCCGCAGCGGAGTGCGCGCCTGGGCCGCGGCACGCTCGCTTCGGGCGCGCGGATGCGGCCCCCTGGCGCTTCTGGCCACGGGAGGGTGACGGTCATGCCGCGCCCAGCGCCCGTCCTGCTGATCGGCGGCATCGATTCCGGCGCCGGGGCCGGGCTTCTGCGCGACGCTGAAACGGTGCGCGATCTCGGCCTTGCCGCCCGCGTCGCGGTGACCGCCGTCACCGCCCAGACCGACCGCAGGGTCAGCGCCATCCATCCGGTTCCGGCCGGCACCGTGGTCGCGCAGATCGCTGCGGCAACGGCCAGCGGCCCGATCGGCGCGGTGAAGATCGGCATGCTCTGCAATGCCGGGATCGTGCGGGCGGTCGCGGAGAACCTGCCGGATGTTCCCGTCGTGCTCGACCCGGTGCTGGCCGCAAGTTCCGGCGCCGCCTTGCTGGATGAGGCCGGGCTCGCGGTGCTGCTGCGGGATCTGGTGCCGAGGGTCGCGCTCGTCACCCCGAACCTGCCCGAAGCGGCGCGGCTGGCCTCGGCGCTGGGCCGGCCCACGGCGGCATCCCCGGCGGAACAGGCCGCGGAATTGCTGGCCCGTGGCGCGAAGGCGGTGCTGATCAAGGGCGGCCATGGCGAGGGCCGGCAGTCGCGCGATCTGCTGTTCGCCGGGGACGGCCCGGCCGTCGAACTGATCGCGCCGCGGCGCGAGGGTACGGCCCGGGGAACCGGATGCACCCTGGCAAGTGCGGTCGCCTGCGGTCTCTCGATGGGCATGCCTCTCGAATCTGCATGCCGGCAGGCAAAGGCGAAAGCTCTGGCTCTGTTCGAGCGCGGCTAGCGACGTCGCGAGGGGATGTCCGGTTCCCACGATCTTGAGCCGCCGCGGCGTTGGAAGGACTGCATCATGGCCGCCTGGCGTCAGGCGCAGTGCTCGCGGACCCGCCGGGCGATCAGCGCCATTCCCGCCTCGATCTGCTTCACGGAAATCGAGGAATAGCCGAGCCGGAAATACTCGGAGGTCGGTTCGCTCGTGTCGAAGAACGGAGCGCCGGGTTCGATGACCACGCCGTCGGCCAGCAATTCGCGGGCCAGCCGGGTGGAATCCAGCCCGGCCGGCCCCCTGACCCAAAGGCTCGACCCGCCGAAGCGCGATGCGCCGGCGACGGTCAGATCCGTGTCCTCCAGCGCCTTGAGCAGCGTCGCGCGGCGGCGGGCGAAGCTCTGGCGCATGTTGCGGATCAAAAGGTCGTAGTGGCCGCCGGCGAGGAAATACGCGACCGTCCGCTGCAAATGCCCCGGGGGATGGCGCAGCATCATCGAGCGCAGTTCCCGCGCCTCGGCGATCACCGCGCGCGGACCGACGAGGTAGCCGAGCCGGACGCCGGGAAAAAGCGCCTTGGAAAAACTGCCCGCGTAGAGAACCCGGTCGTTGCGGTCGAGCGATTTCAGCGCCGGGCTCGGCGCCTCGACGAAGCTCATCTCGAATTCGTAATCGTCCTCGACGATGACGAAATCCTTTTCGTCGGCCTCGCGCAGCAACTGGCGGCGGCGGCCCGGCGGCATCGTGGCGCCGGTGGGCGAATGATGGCTGGGGCTGACGAAGACCGCGCCCGTGCCCTCGGGGATCCGGTCCGGCGGCAGGCCGTCGTCGTCGACGTCCAGCGTGGTGACCTCGGCGCCGCACCAGCGCAGCGATTGCAGGAGGTCCGGATAGCCGGGATTTTCGCACACCGCCTTCAGCGGTTGCCGCGTCAGCAATTCGATGGCGAGCCAGAGCGCGTGCTGGGCGCCGACGGTGATCAGGATCTGGTCCGCCTCGACGGTGATGCCTCGGCGCGGCAAGGTGCGTGAGCGGACATAGTTGACCAGAAGCGGATCGTCCGATGCCACGAGGTCGCCGGCCATGTCGTCGAAGTCGCGCCGTCCGGTGGCCTGGCGCACGCAGTCCCGCCAGGCGGCGTGGTTGAAGAGGCTTGTATCCATCTGCCCGTAGACGAACGGATAGGGCAGGGATCTCCAGTTGGGCGGCTTGACGATCCGGCGGCGCGTGGCCAGGGAATTGGTGAGAATGTTGTCCCATGAGTTGGGCCTGGCGGGGTGCGGGTCATGGTCGACCGGGCCGACATTGTCGACGGTGTCGGTGTCGGCAACGACGTAGCCCTTGCGGGCGAGCGGCTCCAGAAACCCGCGCGACACCAGTTCCTGATAGGCCAGAGTCACGGTCATGCGTGCCACGCCAAGATGGTCGGCAAGCCGCCGCGACGAAGGCATCCGGGCGCCGGCCGACGCCTGTTGGGACAGGATCGCCGTCACCACCGCATCGCCGATCTGCGCCTGCAGGGACCGGCTGGAGGTACGGTCTAGGAAAAACATCTCGTGCGGGACGCGGCTGATCGGCATGGCGCCAAGGTTCCAGACGATCTGGACTAAGTCAAACGCAATTCTGGCCCTAACGGGCATCGGCGAAACCGACTATCCGAGCGCAGCTTCGCCGTCCCCGGACGCAGACAGATTTGCGAAGCGAGCGGCACCACTGCCGCCATTCAGGAGGAGGAAACCATGAAGATTAGCAACCGCCTCAGCGCGACCGCGGCCATCGCTGCAACGACGCTGATGCTGGGCTTCGGCGCGGCCGAAGCCAAGAACTTCAAGATCGCCGTCGGCGACAGCGCGGGCAGCGCCCAGGAAGCCACCGGCAAGGCCTTCGTCGCCGCGCTGGAGGAAAAGTCCGGCGGTGAGCATACCGCGACCCTGTTCCTCAACGGCCAGCTCGGCTCGGAAGAAGTGACCGTCAATGATGCCGCGATGGGCACGCTCGACATGTCGCTGCTCGCGATCAACAACATCACGCCCTATTCGCCGACCGTCGGCGTCTTCTCGCTGCCCTATGTCATTCTCAGCCTCGAAGACGCCGAGACGCTGACCCAGGGCCCGATCGGCGCCGAGCTGACCGAGAACACGGTCCGCGACGCCGGCGTGCGCATCATCGCCTGGACCTATACCGGGTTCCGCGTGCTGACCAACTCGAAGAAGCCGGTCACGTCGGTGGCCGACCTTCAGGGGCTGGTCGTTCGCGTTCCGAAGAACGAGATCATGATCGACACCTACAAGGCCTGGGGCATCAATCCGACCCCGATGGCCTGGTCGGAAACCTTCACCGCGCTGCAGCAGCAGGTCGTTGACGGTCAGGACAACCCGTATCTGACCGTCAACGCGATGAAGTTCTACGAAGTCCAGAAATACATCACCAACATCCGCTACATCTTCTCGATCGAGCCGCTGGTCGTCTCTGAATCGGTGTTCCAGTCGCTGTCGCCGGAAGAGCAGCAGATGATCCTCGACGCCGGCAAGGAAGCGACGCTCGCCAGCGCCCAGTTCCTGCGCGACTCGGAAGCCGCGATCAAGGAAGACCTGATCGCCAAGGGCATGGAAATCTCCGACCCGGAAAACAACGAGGAAGAGTTCATCAAGCTGGCGACCGAAGCGGTCTGGCCGAAGTTCTACGACTCGATCGGCGGCGTGGATAAGCTCAACGTCGTGCTCGAGACGCTCGGCCGCGAGCCGGTTCAGCAGTGATGCATTGAGCGAACGGCGCGCGCTGTCCCGGCGCGCGCCACCTCAGGGAGGAGGGCGCAATGAGCAAGTTCTGGCACGTCGTCAACAATATCGAGAGCTATATCTGCCGGATCCTTCTGGTGGTCTTCGTGGGGCTTCTGTTCACGCAGATCCTGTCGCGGCAATTCTTCGACTATTCCTTCTCGTGGATCGAGGAACTGTCGGTCTACATGTTCGTCTGGTTCGTCTTCTTCGGGGCAAGCTATGCCGCGAAGATGAGCGCGCATAACCGCGTGACCTTCCAGTTCAAGCTCTTCCCGGCCTCCTGGACGAAGTACATCGAAGGCTTCGCCGACCTCTTCTGGCTGTTCTTCAATGTCTACTTCGTTTATCTGACGATCGATTTCATCTTCTTCAAGATGAACAAATTCCAGTCTTCCCAAACACTTGGAATCCATCTGAGCTGGGTCTACATCGCCCTGCCCATTGCCTTCACGCTGATGTCGATCCGTATCCTTCAGGTGAACTGGCGCCGCATCGTCAAGGGCGAAGTGGTCGCAGATCCCGACAAGATCGACCTCGAAGAGATCAAGTCCCAACAGAAATCCGACGCGAAGTAAGGGGCATCCGCCATGGAAAACGAAATCGTCACCATCCTGTTCGGCTCGTTCCTGCTCCTGCTCTTGATCGGCGCGCCGATCACCGTTGCACTTGGCGTCGCCTCGCTGATCTCGTTCCTCTATCTCGACGAAAACCCGATCAAGTTCGTGCAGATCGCCTTCACCTCGGTCGGGTCCTTCCCGCTGATGGCGCTCCCTGCCTTCATCCTTGCCGGGGCGCTGATGGAGGCCGCGGGCATCTCCAAGCGGCTCATCAACATTGCCGAAAGCCTCGCCGGTCCCTTCACCGGCGGCATGGGCGCCGCGACGGTCGTCGGCTGCCTGTTCTTCGGGGCGATTTCGGGCTCGGGTCCAGCGACGACGGCGGCCGTGGGCATGCTGATGATCCCGGCCATGATCAATCGCGGCTACGAGCGCGGCTATGCCTCCGCCGTCACGGCCTCGGCCGGTGGCCTGGGCATCGTCATCCCGCCCTCGATCCCGCTCGTCATCTTCGGCATCTCGGCGCTCGGCATGCTGCCGCCGCCGGAAGCAGTCGAGAAGTTCGGCACCTTCCAGTCGGTGTCGATCCCGGTCCTGTTCATCGCGGGCTTCATTCCGGCCTTCGTCATCGCCGGCAGCCTGCTGGTCATGAACTTCATCCTGAGCAGAAAGCACGGCTATACCGGCAATAGCGATGGCTGGTCGGCCCGCAACATCCTGTGCGAGATCTATCGCGGGTTCTGGTCACTGATGGCGCCGGTGGTGATCCTGGGCGGCATCTATACCGGCTGGTTCACGCCGACCGAGGCTGCGATCGTCGCGATCTTCTACACCCTCTTCGTCGGGATCTTCATCTACCGCGAACTGACGCTGGACTCGATCAACCGCTCGCTCGAGACTACCACCTGGCTGACCGGACGGGTCCTGCTGATCCTGTTCACCGCCACGGTGTTCGGCCGCCTCTTGGTCGAGAACCAGATCCCCGCGATCATCGCCAACGGGATGCTGTCGCTGACCGACAACATCTACGTCATCTGGACCATGGTCATCTTCTTCCTGCTGTTCGTCGGGATGTTCATGGAGACCCTCGCGGCGATCCTGATCCTGTCGCCGGTGATGCTGCCGGTGGCCTACAGCATGGGCATCGACCCGATCCATTTCGGCGTGGTAATGATCTGTACGCTGGGGGTCGGGTTCCAGACCCCGCCGCTGGGTGAGAACCTGTTCATCGCGTCGGGCATCTCGAACATCTCGATCGAGACGATTTCGCTCCGGGCGCTTCCCTTCGCGGCGATCAACACGATCGCGATCTTCATCATCGCGTTCTTCCCGCAGCTGTCGCTGTGGTTGCCCCGCATGCTTGGCTATTGATCGCGATCAGGAAAGGGCCAGCCCATGAAACCAACGATAACCAACATCCTGTTCGCCACCGACCTGTCGCGGAACTCGACCTATGCCTTGCGCCATGCGGCGAGCCTCGCACAGGTGAGCGGCGCGGAGATCCATGTCCTGCATGTGTCCGAGCCGCTCTCCGACGACGCCCGGATCGCGCTCGAGATGTATATCCTCAACGAGGATTCGCGGAAAACCGCGCTGCGGCGGCGGGCCGAGGTGGTCGAGAAGGTGCTGGCCCAGCGCCAGGAGAACTTCTGGAACGCGATGACCGGCGAAGACGCCAGGATCCGCGATCAGGTCACCTCCGTCGAGGTGATCGAGGGCCACCCCGCGGAGGTCATCCTGCGCCGCGCCCACGAGTTGAACTGCGACCTGATCGTCCTCGGAGCCCATGACCACGGCTTCACCCACACCTTCCTCGGCACGGTCGCCAAGCGCGTGCTGCGCCGCGCCGACATTCCGACGCTGATCGTTCCCTACCGGGACACCGGCGCCGCCACCGAAAAAAGCTGACCTTTGAGGAGACTTGAGATGTCCAAGCAACTGACCGCCCAGGACCTGGCCGACACGTTCGACGCCTTCAACCGCCACGACGTCGAGGGAGTGATGAAGTGCTTCGCCGACGATTGCGTGTTCTACACGGTCGGCGGCGCCGAAGCCCATGGCACCAAGATCGAGGGCGCCGAGGCCATCGCCAAGGCGTTCTCAGCCGTATGGGAAGGCATGAAGGACGCCCATTGGGACCATCACAGCCATTTCGTGCACGGCGACCGCGCGGTGTCGGAATGGACGTTCTCGGGCACCGATGCCAACGGCATGCGGATCGAGGCCCAGGGCGCCGACCTGTTCACCCTGCGCGACGGCAAGATCGTCGTGAAGCAGGCGCTTCGCAAGGCCCGGCCGGCCTTCAAGGCGTGACGGCGGTTCAAACTCCGATTGAGGAACACGACCATGCTTGACGATCAGAACAGGCCCAAGCACTGGCCCCGCGCCAGCTACGATCCGCGCTACGACCCGATCGTGGATGCAGGTCCCGGCCACAACCGCGACCACGCGCCGACCTACTGGATCGGCACCGCCGGTCCGGCGCCCGAGGATGACGGCCCGATCTCGCGTGACGTCGACGTCGATGTCGTCGTCGTCGGCTCGGGCTATACCGGCCTCTCGACCGCGATCCATCTCGCCAAGGAACACGGCATCAAGGCCACCGTGCTCGAGGCCAATACCGTCGCCTGGGGTTGTTCGACCCGCAATGGCGGACAGGCGCAGATCTCGTCGGGCCGCCTCAAGCGGTCGCAGTGGATCGAGCGCTGGGGCGTCGATGTCGCCAAGAAGATGCATGCCGAGGTCTGCGAGGCCTTTGAGCTTTTCAACGACCTGATCGGCTCGGACGATATCGACTGCGACCCGCAGCCGGGCGGGCATTTCTACATCGCCCACCGCGCCAAGGTGATGCCGAAGCTGCAGAAGGAAAGCGCGCTCCTGAACGAGGTGTTCGGCTATGGCTCGCGGGTGATGGGTCGCGAGGAGCTGCATGAACGCTATGTCCGCGACCAGGAGGCCCACGGCGCGATGTGGGAACCCGACGGGACCAGCATCCACGCCGCCAAGCTGGCGTTCAGCTACGTGAAGCTGGCGCGCAAGCTCGGCGCCAAGGTCCATACCAGCAGCCCGGTGATGGGTTGGAAGATCGTTGATGGCGTGCACCACCTGACGACGCCCGGCGGCACCGTGCGCGCCCGCGCGGTCGCGCTCGCCACGGCGGGCTACACGCCGCCGGGGCTGAACGAGCGGACCAAGCATCGCATCATGCCGATCCTGTCGAACTCGATCGTGACGCGGCCGCTGACCGAGGCTGAGAAGGCGGAATGCGGCATCCAGACGATGTCGCCGCTGACCGATACCCGGACCCTGCGGCACTACTACCGGCTGCTGCCCGACGGGCGCGTCCAGATCGGCAGCCGCAGCGCCATCACCGGGCGCGACGCCGAGAACCCGAAGCACCTGGCGCTCTTGCGCAAGGGGCTCCACCGCAAGTTCCCGGCGCTGGAAGGCATCGATCTCGACTATTCCTGGTGGGGCTGGGTCGATGTCAGCCACGACATGATGCCGCGCATCTACCAGCCGGATCCGAAGCAGACGATCTTCTACGCCATGGGCTATGGCGGCAACGGCGTGATGTATTCCGCCCAGGCCGGGAAACGCATGGCGCAACTCGTCGCCGGCAAGGGCAAGGAACTCGACCTGCCGATTTTCACCTCGCCGCTGCCGAGCCACGGCATCCTCACGCCGTTCCGCCGGCTCGGCCAGCGGATCATGTACCCCTGGTACTACCTCAACGACGACATCCTCTGATCCGAGCGATCTCGAATCCACTCATATTCCAAGGAGATACGACCCATGAAGATGACCACGGAAGAGGCCTTCATCAAGGTTCTGCAAATGCACGGGATCGAGCATGCCTTCGGCATCATCGGTTCCGCCATGATGCCGATTTCGGACCTGTTCCCGGCCGCCGGCATCAAGTTCTGGGACTGCGCCCATGAAACCTCCGGCGGCATGATCGCCGACGGCTACACCCGTTCCACCGGCAAGATGTCGATGATGATCGCCCAGAACGGTCCGGGCATCACCAACTTCGTCACGCCGGTCAAGACCGCCTACTGGAACCACACGCCGCTGCTTCTGGTGACGCCGCAGGCGGCCAACCGCACCATCGGCCAGGGCGGCTTCCAGGAGATCGAGCAGATGAAACTGTTCGAGGACATGGTCTGCTACCAGGAAGAAGTGCGCGACCCGAGCCGGATGGCCGAGGTGCTGAACCGCGTGATCGAGAAGGCCCGGCGCGGCTCCGCCCCGGCGCAGATCAACATCCCGCGCGATTTCTGGACCCAGGTCATCGACATCGAGATCCCCGATCCGATCGAGTTCGAACGCTCCCCCGGCGGCGAGAACTCGGTCGCGAAGGCGGCCGAGATCCTGTCCAAGGCCAGGAACCCGGTGATCCTCAACGGCGCCGGCGTGGTGCTCAGCGAGGGCGGCATCGAGGCCTCCAAGGCGCTGGC
>JBFKMA010000038.1:0-11763 GCA_041630175.1 Albidovulum sp. | reverse complement strand
CAAGAATATCGTGATAAGAAGACAATTACACCATTTATCTTAGCCCAGCATGATCACACAGGGCAGTTGCAGATTCCACAAACCTTGTATGGCCGAGCGGGGGATATTGGTATCTTATTGCAGACGTTTAAGCAAGTGAGTATGACCAGCAGCTTCTTCGGCATCCGCTTCGGCAAAAGCGCGTGCTTGTAGGTCCAGACGAGATCGCCGTCGGCTTCGAGCCCCGGCAGTTCCCGCGCCCGCGCGCCGGTGGCGAGAACGATGGACTTGGCGGCCAGTTCCTCGGTGCCCTTGTCGGTCTTGACGCTGACCTTGCCCTTGGCCGGGATCGTCGCCGCGCCCATGAAGGTGGTGATCTTGTTCTTCTTCATCAGGTGGCCGATGCCGCCGGAAAGCTGCTTGGCCACGCCGCGCGACCGCTGCACGACGGCGTCGAGATCGTAGCCGATGCCGTCGGCCTTCAGGCCGAACTCCTTGGCGCGATGCATCAGGTGGAAGACCTCGGCCGAGCGCAGGAGCGCCTTGGTCGGGATGCAGCCCCAGTTGAGGCAGATGCCGCCCATATGCTCCCGTTCCACGATCGCGACGTTGAGGCCGAGTTGCGCGCCGCGGATCGCGGCGACGTAGCCGCCCGGGCCGGCACCGATCACGATCATGTCGAAGGTCTTGGCAGCCATGTCTTTCCTCCTCAGAAAAAGTAGTTTGCCATTAAACTATTTTTTGTCCTCACACAATGCGGGTGACGCCTTGGCGCTCTGCATCGGGTGCATGGCTGATTTCAGCCTTTCTTTTCAAGCGCGTCGATCTCGCGGAGAATGGCGCGATAGCCGCCCTCCTCCAGAAACGCCGCTTCCGCAGCGGTCGACTCGCGGCCGAGCGCCGCGTTGCGGAAGGGAAACCGGCCGAAGCGGCGGATGATCTCGCGATGCGCCCTGGCGTGGCGCAGGAACTCGGCGCCGGCCTCGGGCATGCTGCGGCCGACATGGTCCACCGCGAGATCCTGGTCCTCCATGGCCTCGGAATGCTCGAAGGGCATGTAGAAGAAGATCCGCTCGGGCTCGGGCACGGCGAGGTCGAAGCCGCGGCCGATGCCGGCCGATGCCGCGGCGCGGGCGCGGGCATCGGTGGCGAATGCCTCGGGCTGGCCGCGGAACATGTTGCGGGGGAACTGGTCGGTGAGGATCAGGAAGGCGAGCGTGCCCTGCGGGCCGTTGCACCAGAAGTCCCGCTCGCCGGCCGCCGCGGCGCGCCAATCGGCGCCGAAGCGCGACCGGATCTCCGCGTCCACGTCGTCGTCGGCGGCGTACCAGCCGGCTGCGCCGACCTCGTTCAGCCAGAATTCGAGGACCGCCTCAGGCCCGGACATCGCAACCTCCCCCGTTCGAACGCTCCCGCGCCAGAGTTGCAGGAAGCGGAGGGAATTGCCAGCGGGACGGTGCTACGAGGCCGCGTCGGACACGGCCGGTTCCGCCGCCTGCGCGTCCGCCTGCGCCTCGGCGGCCATTTCGGCGGCGGCCTCGACCGCGACGAGGCCGGCCGTGGGCGCCAGCGCCGTGTAGGCGCCGGTCTGTTCGCTCGTCGGCGCCCGGCGCCGGGTCATCCGCCAGGCGGCGTAGAGGGCCAGGACCGCGAAAAGCACGGCGATGAAGAGGAAGAAGCCCGAGGGCCCGATCTCGGCCATGATCCAGCCGGTGACGAGCGGCCCGCCGATGGCGCCGACGCCGTTGATGAAGATCAGCCCGGCCGAGGCGGCGGGCATGTCGGCGCCCTCGAGGAAGTCGTTGGTATAGGCGACGAGCAGCGAATAGAGCGGGTTCGATACCCCGCCCATCAGCGCGGCGACCGCGACGAGGAGGTAGAAGTTCGCCTCCATCACGACCGGGATGATCGTCATCACCGCGCCGATCGCGGACAGCCCCAGCACCAGCCTGCGCCGGTCCATCCGGTCCGACAGCCAGCCGATCGGATATTGCAGCACCAGCCCGCCGACATAGATCGCGGCGATGAAGATCGACAGGTCGCGCACGCTCAGGCCCACCGCGGATCCCCAGACCGAGGCCATGCCGAACTGCGCCGAGAAGACGCCGCCGAGAAGGAAGATGCCGACGCAGCCCAGGGGCGATGTCTGGTAGAGCCGCAGGAAGCTCAGGGGCTTGGTCAGATCGAAGGCCGGCGCCGGGCTGACCGACAGAAGGATCGGCGTGAAGGCGATCGAGACGAGCACCGAGGGGATGACGAAGAGCAGATAGCCCGACGGGTCGCCCGCATTGAGAAGCACCTGCCCCGAAATGATGCCGAGCATCTGCATGATCATGTAGAGCGACAGCGCCTGGCCGCGGGTCTCGTTGGTCGAGGCGTTGTTCAGCCAGCTCTCGGCGGTGATGTAGACGCCGGAAAAGGAAAAGCCGATCAGCACCCGCATCAGCGACCACGCGATCCAGTCCGGCGCTGCCGCATAGGCCACGAGCACGGCGGAGATCATCGAGCCCAGGGCGGCGAAGACCCGCACATGGCCGACCCGGCGGATCATGTTCGGCGTCATCTGCGAGCCGAACAGGAAGCCGAGGAAATAGGCCGACATGACAAAGGACATCTGCGTCGTCGAGAAACCCTCGATCGCGCCACGGATGCCGAGAAGCGTGCCCTGCACGCCGTTGCCGATCATCAGGAGCATCATGCCCAGAAGCAGGGGCCACGAGTTGCGCAGAACGGTCAGCATCTGAGGGGTCTTTCGATGAAGGAAGCGTGGAGTGTGGCGGATCGCCGGCCGATTTCAGGCCCGGTCGCGACCCGGCGTCGCCCGATTACGCCGTTCCGGCAGGAGAAGCGAGGCGTCGCCGTAGGAAAAGAACCGGTAGCTCTTCGCAATCGCGTGTGCATAGACGCGGCGCATGCGCTCGACGCCCATCAGCGCCGAGACCAGCATCAGCAGCGTCGATTTCGGCAGGTGGAAGTTGGTCATCAGCCCATCGGTCACGCGGAACGCATAGCCCGGATAGATGAAGATGTCGGTCGTGCCGCGCCAGGGCTGCATCCTCCCGTCCTCGTCCGCAGCGCTCTCGATGAGCCGCAGCGCGGTCGTGCCGACCGGGATCACGCGGCCCCCGGTGGCGCGGGTCGCGTTGATCTCGGTGGCGGCGGATTCGCTCACCTCGCCCCATTCGGCATGCATGCGGTGGGTGGTCACGTCCTCCACCTTCACCGGCAGGAAGGTCCCGGCGCCGACATGCAGCGTCACATGGGTGAAGGCCACGCCCTTCGCGGCGAGCCGGGCCAGCAGTTCCTCGTCGAAATGCAGCGACGCGGTGGGCGCCGCGACCGCGCCCGATCTGCGCGCGAAGACGGTCTGGTAGTCCTGGCGGTCGCGCTCGTCTGGCGCGCGCAGGGCGGCGATATAGGGCGGCAGCGGCATCGCCCCGGCCTCGGCGAGCGCCTCGTCGAAATCGGTGCCGCCCAGGTTGAAGTCGAGCTCCGCCTGCCCCTCGCCGATGCGGGTGACCGCCGCCGAGAGGCGGTCCGAGAAGCGGATCGTCTCGCCTTCCTTCAGCTTGCGCAGCGGCTTGACGAGCGCCGCCCAGCGCCCGTCGGGGCGCGGTTCGAGAAGCGTGACCTCGATCCGCGCCTCGGCCATGCCCTGCCCGGTCTCGCGCCGGCGGGTGCCGCTGAGGCGAGCGGGGATCACCTTCGTGTCGTTCAGCACCAGCCGGTCGCCGGGGCCGAAAAGCTCGACGAGGTCGCGCACATGGAGGTCGCGGATCGCGTCGCCCTCGGCCACGAGCAGCCGCGCCGCGCTGCGCGGGCGCACGGGTCGGGTGGCGATCAGCCCCTCGGGCAGATCGAAGTCGAAATCGGAGAGTTTCATTGGCTGGGCTTCGGGGGGCTGGAGCGGAAGATCTCGCGGAACATGCCGGGGGTGAGGATCGAGAGCGGATTGACGGAGACCTGCGGCGCGTCGACCGGGCCGGACAGGCGGTAGTTGAAGCCGAACAGCCCCTCGCCCGGGCGCGAGATGATCTGGCCGATGCTGTTGAGAAGGTAGACGGGCGACACGGTGCCCTGGAAGTCGATGCGTCCGGCGCCGCTCTGATACACGCCGGCGGCCGAGATGCCAAGCGACGGGCCGACGGCGGAACCACGGCGGACCTCGACCATGGCGGGGGTCAGGCGGAAATCCCCCGTGACGCGGGAAAACAGGATGCCGGGGCCGTTCAACTGGTTCAAAAGCCCCACGACCGACACCGCGTCGAGGAGCGCCGCGAGCACCGGTGCATCGACGATGCGCAGATCGTCGATCGCCACGGTGCCGTCGTACTGGCCGGCCTCCTCGGCCGGGTTGAGCGTGAGGTCGAGCGCCCCGCCGAGGCCACGGGCGAAGATGCCCGCGGCGCGGAGCGCGGCCCCGGCATCGTCCGCCCGGATGCGGACGCTGCTGCGCGCGCCGGCCGGCGTCACCCGGCCGGTGATCGGCGCCTCGTCATTGACGCGGCCGGTGAAGTCGCCCGCAAGCCCGCCCGCCGTGGTGAAGTCGCCACGGAACCCGGTCAAGGCAATGCCCTGCGACACCCGGAGCCGGTCCAGCGCGACCGAGAGCGGCGCGCCCGGCCCGCCTGACCCGCGCCCGAACTTCGCGCGCCGCAGATCGGCCTCACCGCCGCGGACGATCACCGCGACGGGCAGGCCCTTGCCGCGGCCGCGCAGTTCCGCCTTGCCGGAGTACCAGTCGCCGAGCCGCACCACGTTGAGACGCACCGCCTCGAGCCCGCCCTCCGGTTTCAGCGCCACCTGGCCCGAGGCGAGGAGCCCCGGCGCCTCGACCTCCACGAGGTCCACTTCGGCCGGCTTGCCGAGCCGGCCCGCGACCGAAAGCCTGCCCGTCGTGGCCGCGGGCTTGGTCCAGCCAAGCTCGGGAATCGCGAGCCTGAGCCCCGCCAGATCCGAGCCGAGGCGGAATTCGGCCGGCTTGCCGCGCTCGAGGCGCAGCACGATCCGGCCCTGCCCCCGGCCGCCGACCGCGCCCGGCGGCAGGCCGATGGCGAAGGCGTCGAGGAATCGCTGCGACAGTTCGATCACGCCCTTGAGCTCGCTCTTGCCCCGGTGCTCGGGCCCGAAGCGCTGCTGCCACGCGGCATCGACCGGCACGCCGGCGAAGGTGGCGGGGCCGGAGATCTCCAGCCCCTCGCGCGAAGCGGTGACGTCGAGCGCGCCCGCCGTCAGCACCCGCCCCGGCGCGAGCCGATCGGAGCGCACGTCGGTCAGCCTTCCGGTGACCGAATAGCCCACATCCGCGGGCCGGATCTTGCGGGTGAGCCGGAGGTCGAGCACCGCCTCGAGCCGCGCCCGTCCCTCGGCGAGGTCGACGGGCCGGCCGGCCTTGGTCAGGAACTGGAACGGCGGCTGGTCGAGAAGCGACAGCGTCGCCGTGATCGCGCTTTCGGTCCTCAGCGTGACCCGCGCCGGGGCCGGCTTGATCCTGAGATCGGGGATCGACAGGACGGTGCCCGCGACATCGACATTGCCACCCTGGGGCGACGTCACATGGCCGCTATCGACGACCAGCGTGTAGCTGAAATCGTCGATCGTCGCATAGCCCGAGCCGTCCCGGATCGGCGGCAAGGTCTTCAGGATGCGGACCTCGGCATCGCGGTATTCGTAGCCGAGCGTGAAATGCGGCTCGTCGCCCGGTCGCTTGCGGAAGGCGGCGGCCACGTCGAACAGCTCGCCCGCCGCCACGTTCTGCGCGAGCCAGGCCCGCGTTTTCGGCACCGCCGCCAGCGGCCAGAGCGCCATGAGCCGCTCCGAGTCGATCGCGTTCACCGCGACGTCGACGGCGACGCCCCAGCCTTCGGAGGTAGCCGTCACGTTGCCCTTCGAACTGATCCGCTGCGCGCCGTCGATGAGCACGAACTGACCCAGATCGATCCGGAACGGATCGAGCCGGAGCCGGAAGTCGAGCACGCCCTGAGAGATCGCTACCGGATCGACGAAGACCCCTTCGGGATCGACCTTGAGATCGGTGATCGCGACCTGCGCCACCAGCGTCTCGGGCCAGGCGCCGGCGAAATCCTTGAGCCAGGCCTTGGCCGTGGCGCTCACCCGCAGCGACGGACCGTCGACCGCGAGGTCGGAGAAGGTCACGAGCGCCGCCTCCGGATCGTAGCCCATCACGAGCCGCACGCCATCGAAGCGCACCGGCTCGGCATCCGCCGTCGGCCTGAGCGCGCCGGCACCGATCTCCAGCACCGCCGACAACCCGGCATAGCGGCCATCCGCATCGATGCCGGTCTCGAACGACCCGGAAATCGGCGCGTCGAGCGCGCCGAGGAAGGCGAGCGCGGGCGACTGCACGGCGAGGTCGCGCGAGGGAGCGTCGCTGACCTGGACCGACAGATGGGCCTCGGGCGAGCCCTTGACCGAACTGAAACTGACCTCCGCCCGCGCCGTCGGGCCCTCGTCCTCGACGACCTCGGTGCCGAGCCCGATCTCGATCCGCTCCGGGGTCTGCCGCAGGGCGAGCCAGCCGCCCGAGGCGGTCCAGATCCGCCCGGTGCGCAGGTCGTCGAGCCGAAGGTCCAGTTCCTCCACCTCGATGCGCTCGATGTCCCTGAGCACCGGCAGAGTGAAGGCGCGATCCACCGCCGCGAGGAACTCCTCCGGGCTCAGAGCCCCGGCCGGAGCGGCGGCGCTCGCGCCGAGCGCCAGATCGAGCCGCCCGTCCTCGAGCCGGCGGAGCGCGATGCGCGCGCCCGAGATGTGCAACGAGCGCGGCTCGATCCGGCCGCGCAGGACCGGGCCGGGCCTCAGCACGGTGCGCAGTTCCGGCAGGACCGCGATCCGGGCGCCGGCCTTCGAATAGAGCTCCACCTCGCTCAGCCGGACATGCGGCACGAACCGGTCGTCGACGAAAAGCTCGAGCCCGCCGACCTTCGCCGTGGCCTCGTCCGCCAGGACCGCGTTCGCCCGCGCCTCGACCCGCGCGACGATCCAGTCCGGCGCCGGGATCACGCGCCCCGACAGGCCGAGCAGCACGACCGCCAGCACCGCCGCGACGAGCCCGAGGCCCATGAGCAGCCAGACCCGGCCGCGCCGCCGCGAGGGCGCCGGCTTGGGCTTTGCGCCCGTCTCCTCGGTTTTCTGGTTCATGCCGCCGTCATCGACCCCGCCGCCCGCGATACCGCTCGCCGGGCCCGAAACTCCCTTTAACTTTGCGGAAACCGAATTAAAACACAACGCGGATGCGTTCGGCAAAGGAAGGCGCGACATGCCCGGCCCCGGAGACACGGCCCCCGACTTCACCTTGCCCCGCGACGGCGGCGGCACGGTTTCGCTTTCCGGTCTCGTGCCGAAGAAGGTGGTTCTCTACTTCTATCCCAAGGACGCCACGCCCGGCTGCACGACCGAGGCGCTGGATTTCACGCGCCTCGCCGACGAATTTGCCGCTGCCGGCGCGGTGGTGGTCGGCGTGTCGAAGGACAGCGTGAAGGCGCATGACAGGTTCTGCGCGAAACACGGGCTCGGCGTGATCCTCGCCTCGGACGAACATGGCGACACCTGCGAGACCTACGGGACTTGGGTCGAGAAGAAGATGTACGGCCGGACCTTCCTCGGGATCGAGCGCACGACCTTCCTCATCGACGGCGCCGGCCGGATCGCGCGGGTCTGGCGCAAGGTGAAGGTGGACGGCCACGCCGCCGAAGTGCTCGACGCGGCGCGCTCGCTGTGACGCTCACGCTCGCCGAGATGGCGGTGGAGGTGCTCACCACCGCCGACGGCCGCGCCAAGACCGCGTTGTCGCACCGCCACGCCGCCGTCTGGCGCGCATCGCGCGAAGCCGGCGCGCCGCTCGCCATCGGCCGGGCCGAGCCGCCGCCGATCCCTGCGCGGCCCGAAAAGCCCGAGCTTCTGGCGCCGCGCGACGTGCCGCGTCGCCGGCCCGGCAGCCCGCAGGGGCGCATCGCGCTCCTGCATGCGCTGGCGCATATCGAGCTCAACGCCGTCGATCTGCACTGGGACATCATCGCGCGGTTCACCGACGTGACGATGCCGACGGGATTCTACGACGACTGGGTGAAGGCGGCCGACGAGGAAGCCAAGCATTTCAACCTTCTCTGCGACTGCCTTGAGGAGATGGGCAGCCATTACGGCGCCCTGCCTGCCCATGCCTTCATGTGGCGCGCCGCCGAGGACACCGCCGCCGACCTCTTGGGCCGGCTCGCCGTGGTGCCGATGGTGCTGGAGGCGCGCGGTCTCGACGTGACGCCGGGCATGATCGAGATCTTCGAGCGCGCCGGGGCGCCGGCGGCCACCGAGGCGCTGCGGGTGATCCATGCCGAGGAGGTCGGCCATGTCGCCTATGGCGTGAAGTGGTTCAACTGGCTCTGCGGCCGCGACGGGCTCGACCCCAAGGAGGAGTTCCACGCCCTCGTGCGGAAGTATTTTCGCGGCCCGCTGAAGCCGCCCTTCGACGAGGCAAGGCGCGCCGAGGCCGGCCTGCCGCCGGATTTCTACTGGCCGCTCGCCGAGGAGATCGCCGAGGCGCCCGGCACCGCGGGATTCCGCTGAACCGGCCGCTTGCGCGGCCCGGGTTGCGCCCCGGATCGGCGGGATTTTGCCGATCCCGGCGGGTTCCGGCCGGCCCCAAGCCCCACCCGGCCAAAGGTGTTGCGGCCCTGCCGCAGGGGCGTTAAGCCCTTGCGCGAGGACGTCCCGGGGATGGCGTCCCGACACTCAGAACCAAGAATGCGCAACGGGGACGACTTTGCCTGCACGCCTGATGCACCGTATGCACGCCGCGCTTGAGCGTCGGCTTCCGGAACAGCGGTTGTTCCTGCGCTCCGACACCGAAACCCGCTTCGTTCGCCTGAAGCCCGTCACCCAGGCGGTGGCGCTCGGCGGCTCGGCGCTGGTCCTGTCCTGGACGATCGTGGCCACCGCGATCCTGCTCATGGATTCGATCGGCTCGGGCAGCGCCCGCGAACAGTCGCGCCGCGAGATGGCGAATTACGAATCCCGGCTCGACGCCCTGTCGACCGAACGCGACAAGCGCGCGAACGAGGCCGCCGCGGCGCAGGAGCGGTTCGTGCTGGCGCTCGAACAGGTCTCGGCGATGCAGTCGGCGCTTCTGGCCTCCGAGGAGCGGCGCAAGGAACTCGAGACCGGAATCGGCGTCATCCAGACCACTCTCAGGCGCACGATGACCGAACGCGACGAGGCCCGCGGCAAGATCGCCGACCTCGCCGAGAGCGCCTCGGACGGGACAGAGCTCGCCCAGGGCGGCGCGCGCGGCGAGGACACGGTCGAGACGCTGGAATTCGTCACCGCGGCGCTCGAGCGCACGGCGGCTGAACGCGATGCGATGTCGCGCGCGGCCGACGAGGCCCTGACCCAGGCCGACGAGATCGCCTACGAGATGAAGCTGATCGAGGAGCGGCACGACGACATCTTCGCCCAGCTCGAAGAGGCGGTGACGATCTCGATGGCGCCCCTGGACAAGATGTTCGCCTCGGCCGGGCTCGACCCGGACGACCTGATCGCCAAGCTCCGCCGCGACTACTCGGGCACCGGCGGCCCGCTCGGCCCGATGGTGCCGCCGGCGGCCGTGGGCGGCGATGCCAGCGCCGAACGGGCGTCGCGGATCCTCGAGGGCCTCGACCGGATGAACCTCTACCGCATGGCGGTGGAGAAATCGCCCTTCGCCAAGCCGCTCCAGACCTCCTACCGCTTCACATCGCCCTATGGCCGGCGCTGGGGGCGGATGCATGAAGGCGTCGATCTCGCCGGCGCCCACGGCTCGCCGATCCTCGCGACCGCCGACGGCACGGTCATCCATGCCGGCTGGGAATCGGGCTACGGCAATCTCGTGAGGATCCGCCACGAATTCGGCATCGAGACCCGCTACGGGCACCTGTCGAAGATCCGCGTGGAGAAGGGCCAAAAGGTCTCGCGCGGGGACCGGATCGGTGATATGGGGAACACCGGCCGCTCGACCGGAACGCACCTTCACTACGAGGTGCGCGTGGGCGGCAATGCAGTCAATCCGATGACGTTTATCAAGGCGGCCAACAATGTTTTCTAAAAGCAGGATCCAAGAGCCCGGACCGAAAGCGGGCGCAGAGAGCGAACAGCCCAAGGCCCCCGAGCCTGCAACGACGGCGAAGCCCTCCTTCGACTATGCTGCGAGCGCGCCCAAGGCGAAGCCGCCGGCATCGGTCCTGTCCTCCGACCTGACGATCACGGGCAATCTCAAGACCACCGGCGACATCCAGGTGGAAGGCACGATCGAGGGCGACATCCGCGCCCATCTGCTGACCATCGGCGAAACCGCGACCATCAAGGGCGAGATCGTCGCCGACGACGTCGTCGTCAATGGCCGCGTCATCGGCCGCGTGCGCGGCCTCAAGGTCCGGCTGACCTCGACCGCCCGGGTCGAGGGCGACATCATTCACAAGACCATCGCGATCGAATCCGGCGCGCATTTCGAAGGCTCGGTGCAGCGCCAGGAAGACCCGCTGGCCAACGGCGCCGCCAATGGCGCGGCGGCTCCGAAACCGGCGCCCGCGCCGGTCAAGTAAACCGCAGTTTTCGGGTTCGGACCTACGAGGGCACCTTCGGGTGCCCTCTGTCGTTTCGGGAATCCGCCCTAGCGCGGCATCAGCCGCCGGTACATGTGCCAGGTCGCATGGCCGAGAACCGGCAGCACGATGAACAGCCCGAGAAAATACGGGATCATGCCGGCAAACAGCAGCCCCGCGATCACGACCCCCCAGATCGCCATCGACCTGAGATTGGCCATGACGGCCTGGGTCGAGTGGACCATCGCGGTGACGAAGTCGATCTCACGCTCCAGCAAGAGCGGCAGGCCGGCCACGGTGATCGAGAACAGGACCGCCGCGAAACAGGCGCCGATGGCGCTGCCGATGACCAGCAGGAGCGGCCCGTTGCCTTCCAGAAAGAGGCTCGCGAAGTCGATGCCCGCGGTGAAGGCCCTGAGCCCCATGAACAGCGCGAAGAGCGCGTGGGCAACGAACACCCAGAACAGGAAGACCACGATGATCACCGCCGCCATCGCCGGGATCTGGCGGTCCTTCTGGGCGAAGACCGCGCCGAGCACCGCCCCCCAGCTCAGCGACTCGCCCGCCTCGATCCGGCGGCTCACCTCGTAGAGCCCGACCGCGGCGAAGGGCGCAAAGAGCGGGAAGCCCACCACGACCGGCGCCAGCCACCATTGCTGCCCGGCCGCCGCATAGACCTGCCACAGGATCAGCCCGCCCGCGACATAGACGGCGCTGAAGAAGAGGCCGAACAGCGGCGCCCGCAGGAAATCCTTCCAGCCGAGCCTCAAGACCGTCCCGATATCGGATGCCGCTACCTCGCCGATCCCCGGAAGCGGATCAGGGCCTCGATCCACATCTGTCATCTTACCCTCCTCCCTCGCGCGCAAGGAGAAGGCTAGGGCATGACCGGGGCTCGTGACAAGAAGGAATGCGTCCGGCGCCGGAGAGGATTCTTCCGGAATAACCGGACGATACCGGAAAACCCTCGCGCCGACGGATCAGTCCGCGGCCTGGGCCTCTGCGCGGCTCTTGCCCGCGACATCCAGCGCCAGCGTCGCGCCCATGAACGCGTCGAGATCGCCGTCAAGCACGCCCTGCGTGTCCGATGTCTCGTGCCCGGTCCGGAGATCCTTCACCATCTGGTAGGGCTGCAGCACGTAGGAGCGGATCTGGTTGCCCCAGCCTGCGCTGCCCTTGGTGTCGTGCTGGGCGT
>JBFKMA010000037.1:0-11902 GCA_041630175.1 Albidovulum sp. | reverse complement strand
TCACCGTGATGCGCAACGCGGGCTTCGAGGCCTTCGACAACATCGCCGGCGGCGAGACCGCGGGCATCCCCTTCGCCGCCCTCGTCGCCGAACGCATGGCGCTGCCGATGACCTATGTCCGCAAGAAGCCCAAGGGCTACGGCCGCAACGCCCGCATCGAGGGCGCGATGAGCGAGGGCCAGCGCGTGCTTCTGGTCGAGGACCTGACCACCGATGGCGGCTCCAAGCTGAGCTTCGTCGACGCGATCCGCGACACCGGCGCCACCTGCGCCCATACCGCGGTGATCTTCTACTACGGCATCTTCCCCGAGACCGTGAAGACGCTCGGCGACCACGGCGTGAGCCTGCATCACCTCTGCACCTGGTGGGACGTTCTGGCCGAGGCGCGCGAATCGGGCGCCTTCGATTCCGCGACGCTGACGGAGGTCGAGGCGTTCCTCAGCGATCCGCGCCCCTGGCAAGAGGCGCGCAAAAAAGCCTGACGTTGCGCCACGGGCACGTTGCCGCTCACTCCCCGCCGCGTGACGCCCAGATATTGACAGCACACCCCGTCCAGCCGCAGCATGTTGCGGCGGCGCCTTATCCACAGGCTATCCACAGCAATATACAGTTTGCGCCGCTCGCGGCGATGAAGCATATCCCGTCGCCAAGAACGAGGGACAGTGATGAACGACGTGGCGACGATCCGGGCGGTCAAGGACACGCCTGAGACGGATACGCTTCCGCACAATATCGAGGCCGAGCAGCAGCTCCTCGGCGCGATCCTGACCAACAACGACATCTACGACAGGATCGCGGCGCTCGTGAAAGCCGAGCACTTCTTCGAGCCGGTCCATCAACGCATCTTCGAGATCGCCGTGGCGCGCATCCAGAAGAACGCGCTCGCCTCGCCGGTGACGCTGAAGGGCTATCTCGAAGAGGACGAGGGGCTGAAGGCGCTTGGCGGGCCCGCCTATCTGGCGCGGCTCGCCGGCGCCGCCATTTCCGCCTTCGCGGCGCGCGACTACGCGCAGATGATCTACGAACTCGCCGTCCGGCGCGAGCTGATCCGGCTCGGCCAGGACATCTCCTCGCGCGCGAAGTCGATCGAGGTCGACAACGACCCCAAGGACCAGATCACCGAGGCCGAGCAGCGGCTCTACACGCTGGCCGAGCAGGGCACCGTCGAGAAAGGCTTCGTCTCGTTCCTCAAGGCCACGACCGAGGCGGTGCAGTCCGCGCTCGCCGCCTATCAGCGCGAAGGCGGACTGTCGGGCGTCTCGACCGGCCTCGTCGATCTCGACAAGAAGCTCGGCGGGTTGCACCCGTCCGATCTTTTGATCCTCGCCGGCCGGCCCTCGATGGGCAAGACCTCGCTCGCCACCAACATCGCCTTCAACATCGCCAAGGCCTACAAGCGCGGCCGCCGCCATGACGGCAGCGAGGGCGCGGTCCAGGGCGGCGTCGTCGGGTTCTTCTCGCTCGAAATGTCGGCCGAGCAGCTCGCGGCGCGGATCCTCTCGGAAGCCTCCGAGGTGCCCTCCGAACAGATCCGCCGCGGCGACATGACCGAGGCCGAGTTCCGCCGCTTCGTCGAGGCGGCGAAGGCCTTGGAGACCTGCCCGCTCTACATCGACGACACGCCCGCCCTGCCGATCAGCCAGGTGACCGCCCGCTGCCGGCGGCTGAAGCGCACGCACGGGCTCGACGTGGTGTTCGTCGACTACCTCCAGCTCCTGCGCGGCACCGGCAGGGGCGACAACCGGGTGCAGGAGATCGCCGAGATCTCGATGGGCCTGAAGGCGCTCGCCAAGGAGCTGTCGATCCCGGTCGTGGCGCTCTCGCAGCTCTCGCGCCAGGTCGAGAGCCGCGAGGACAAGCGGCCGCAGCTCTCCGACCTGCGGGAATCCGGCTCGATCGAGCAGGACGCCGACGTGGTGATGTTCGTCTACCGCGACGAATACTACAAGGAACGCGAAAAGCCCGGCGACCACGAGCTCGACAAGATGGCCGCCTGGCAGGAGATCATGGAGCAGGTCCACGGCAAGGCCGAGGTGATCATCGGCAAGCAACGCCACGGCCCGATCGGCACCGTCGAGCTTTCCTTCGAAGGCCGGTTCACCCGCTTCGGCAACCTCGTGAAGGCCTGGCAGGGCGGCGGCGACGGGTTCTGACGGCGCTCGCGGCCCCGCTTTCCGCTTGACCTTGCAAGGGGAGATGTCAAAACCGCGCCATGGCCAGTGCGACCCTTTCCATCGATCTCGACGCAATCGCCGCCAACTGGGCCGCGCTCGACGCAGCCACGGGCGGCGGCACCGAAACTGCGGCCGTCGTCAAGGCCGATGCCTACGGGCTCGGCGCGGGACGGGTCTCGCTGGCGCTTGCCCGCGCCGGCGCGCGGCGCTTCTTCGTGGCGCTCGCGGAAGAGGGCGTGGCGCTGCGGCGGGTGCTGGGGCCCGGCCCCGAGATCTTCGTCTTCTCCGGCCATATGGCGGGCGATGCGGAGTTCATCGCCGACTGCGCGCTGACCCCGCTCCTGAACTCGCCCGAACAGATTGCCCGGCACCGCGCGGCGCTGCCCGGTCATCGCTACGGCATCCAGCTCGACACCGGCATGAACCGGCTCGGGATGGAGGAGGCGGACTGGCGCGCCGTCTCGGCGACGGTCCTGGCCGAGGACCCGCGGCTCCTCATGTCGCATCTCGCCTGCGCCGATGAGCCCGACCATGCGATGAACGCCACCCAGCTCGCCGCCTTCCGTCGCATGACCGAGGGCACGGGCGTCCCGCGGTCCTTCGCGGCAACCGGCGGCATCCTCCTCGGGCCGGACTACCATTTCGACCTCACCCGCCCCGGCATCGGCCTCTATGGCGGACTGCCCTTCGAGGCAGCGCAGCCGGTCGTCCGCCTGACGCTGCCGGTGATCCAGGTCCGCGAGGTCGCGCCGGGCGAGACGGTGGGCTACGGCAACGCCTGGACCGCCACCGCCGCCACCCGCGTCGCCACGCTCGGCGCGGGCTATGCCGACGGGCTGATCCGCGCCATGTCGCATCGCGCGACGCTCTTTGCCGGCGCCACGCCCTGCCCGCTTCTCGGCCGCGTCTCGATGGACCTCATCGCGGTCGATGTCTCCCATCTGGGAGAGGCGCCCGAGACGCTCGACATCCTCTGCCCCGCACAGGGCGTCGATGCGCTGGCCGAGGCCGCCGGCACGATCGGGTACGAGATCCTCACCGCGCTCGGCCCGCGCTACGCGCGCCACTATACGGGCGCCGCGGCTTGAGCCTGCTCGCGCCCCTCGCCGCGCTCGGCAGGACGGTGCTCGGCGGGCTGGCCATGCTTGGCCGCATCGCGCTCTTTGCCGTGGACACGGTCAGCCACCTTTTCCGCCCGCCCTTCTATCCGAAGGAGTTCCTCGCCGCGCTGATGCAGATCGGCTGGTTCAGCCTGCCGGTCGTGGGCCTCACCGCGCTTTTCACCGGCGGCGCGCTGGCACTGCAGATCTATGCCGGCGGCTCGCGGTTCTCGGCCGAGTCCGTCGTGCCATCGATCGTCGCGATCGGCATGGTGCGCGAGCTTGGGCCGGTGCTCGGCGGGCTGATGGTGGCGGCGCGCGTCGCGTCCTCGATCGCCGCCGAGATCGGCACGATGAAGGTCACCGAGCAGATCGACGCCTTGGTAACTCTGTCCACCAACCCCATGAAATATCTCACGGTTCCGCGGGTTCTGGCCGCCACGCTCGCGGTGCCGGTGCTGGTCGCGGTGGGCGACTCCATCGGCATTTTCGGCGGCTACCTCGTGGGCGTGAACCGGCTGGGCTTCAACCCCGCCACCTATCTGAGGAACACGCGTGAGTTCCTCGAATTCTGGGACATCGCCTCGGGCCTTTGGAAGGGCGCGGCCTTCGGCTTCATCGTGGCGCTGATGGGCTGCTATTTCGGCATGAACTCGGCCCGCGGCGCCCAAGGCGTCGGCCGGGCCACGAAATCCGCCGTCGTCGCCGCCTCGGTCCTGATCCTCGCCACCAACTACCTGCTGACGGAGGTCTTCTTCTCGGCATGATCACGCTTTCGGACGTCCACAAGGCCTTTGGGAAAAACCGCGTCCTCCGCGGCGTCGACCTGACGATCCCGAAGGGCGAGAGCATGGTGATCATCGGCGGCTCCGGCACGGGAAAGTCGGTTCTTCTCAAATGCATCCTCGGCCTTGTTCATCCAGACGCGGGCTCGATCACCGTCGACGGCCAGGATGCCGACACCGCCGCGCGCGATGCCTTCCTCGCCCGCTTCGGCATGCTCTTCCAGGGCGGCGCGCTGTTCGATTCGCTGCCGGTCTGGCAGAACGTCGCCTTCCGGCTCCTGCGCGGCTCCCTCATGCGCCCCAAGGCCGAGGCGCGCGAGATCGCGATCGAAAAGCTCCGCCGCGTCGGTCTGAAGCCCGAGACCGCGGACCTCTTTCCCGCCGAACTGTCGGGCGGCATGCAGAAACGCGTCGGCCTCGCCCGCGCCATCGCCGCCGAGCCCGAGATCATCTTCTTCGACGAACCGACCACCGGGCTCGACCCGATCATGGCGGGCGTCATCAATGAACTGATCCGCGAGATCGTGACCGAAATGGGCGCGACCGCGATGGCGATCACCCACGACATGTCCTCGGTCCGCGCCATCGCCGACCGGGTGGCGATGCTGCATGACGGGGTCATCCAGTGGACCGGCCGAATCACGGAAATGGACACGACTACAGACCCTTACGTCCAGCAGTTCATCCATGGCCGCGCCGAAGGGCCGATCGAGGCCGTGCGCTGATCGGCGCTCGCGCCGGTTTGACTCAAGCCCGGCACCCGCCTAAGCTTTTTCGCAAGGAACGGGGGGCTGGAGATGCGCGATGACTTCGGCTCAAGGTGCGCTGTACGCCTTTTACGTCCTGTCTGTCCTGCTCTGCGGGCCGCCGCTTCTCAGCCTCTGGATCTGCTTCCGCCGGCTCGGACGCGTGCAGCGGCACGGCCGCACCGGGCATGTCTTCCTGGCCGGAATCGTGATCTCGGCCATAGCACTTCCCTACAATTTCGGCATGACGCTGCTCACTGCAATGTCCATCGCGCGGGGTGAGACCGAACTCGGCACCATCCATGTCGCGGCGATGGCGCTGGCCTGGCTGTGCTTCTGGATCTGGATCGCCGTGCTGGTCGTCAGACTGCGGCGGCCGCGACGGCGGGCGCTCTGAGGCTTTGCGCCGCCGCATGGCTGGTATATCGGTAAGGCCATGATCCGCTTCGCGAACCTCTCGCTCCTGGTCCTGTTTCCTGTCTCATGGTTCGCGCCGCTCCTGCGCGCGGGCCTCCTGCCGTTCTTCGATCTCGATTCGATCTCGGTCATGACCGGCCTTCAGGCGCTTTGGGAAAAGGATGTGGCGCTGGCGCTCGTCGTCACGTTCCTCGCGGTCTTCGCGCCCTACATGAAGACGATCGGGCTGGCGCTGGTGCAGTTCCGCCTCGCCTCGCCGCGCATCCTCGGCGCCCTGCACCTTCTCGGCCGGCTCGCGATGGCAGACATCTTCCTGATCGCGCTCTACATCGTCATCGCCGAGGGCGTCGGCGTCGGCCGGCTGGAGACCGCCTGGGGGCTCTATCTCTTCACCTTCTGCATCCTGGCGAGCCTCGCGATCTCGCACCTGACCGAGCGGGCGCGGATGCCCAGCAAGACCCGCTGACGCGGACCTCGCCCAGAACAGGGCAGCGCCCGCGATCGCCACCCTTGCCGCCGGGCGCGGCTTCGGGCAGGAAGGGCGCATGGCGAAAGCGGCCCCCTCCTTCACCTGCGCGGAATGCGGCGCGGTCCACAAGAAATGGACCGGGCGCTGCGATGCCTGCGGGGCGTGGAACTCCATCGTCGAGGAGGCGCCGCTTGCCGCCGGCCCCGCGACCAGGACGCTCGGACCCGGCAGGGGCCGGCGCATCGAGCTGACGACGCTCGCGACTGCCGAGACCCCGCCACCGCGCGCCGCGTCGGGGCTGGGCGAGCTTGACCGCGTCCTTGGCGGCGGGCTGGTGCCGGCCTCGGCGATCCTCGTCGGCGGCGATCCGGGCATCGGCAAGTCCACGCTGCTCCTGCAGGCCGCCGCGAGCTTCGCGAATGCCGGCCTCGGCTGCCTTTATGTCTCGGGCGAGGAGGCCTCGGCCCAGGTCCGGATGCGCGCCGGGCGGCTCGGGCTGTCCGACGCCGCCGTGCAGCTCGGGGCCGAGACCAACCTGCGCGACATCCTCACGACGCTCGACGCGGTGCGCCCCGATCTGGTGATCATCGACTCGATCCAGACCATGTGGGCCGACCATGTCGAGGCCGCGCCCGGCTCGGTCTCCCAGGTCCGCGCCGCCGCGCATGAGCTCGTCAGCTTCGCCAAGAAGCGCGGCACCTCGGTGATCCTCGTCGGCCATGTCACCAAGGAGGGCCAGATCGCCGGCCCCCGCGTGGTCGAGCACATGGTCGACACGGTGCTCTATTTCGAGGGCGAGCGCGGCCACCAGTTCCGCATCCTGCGCGCGGTGAAGAACCGCTTCGGCCCGGCCGACGAGATCGGCGTCTTCGAGATGACCGGCGGCGGGCTGGCCGAGGTCACGAACCCCTCGGCGCTCTTTCTCTCGGAGCGCGGCCAGCCAAGCCCCGGCTCGGTGGTCTTCGCCGGGATCGAGGGCACGCGGCCGGTGCTGACCGAGATCCAGGCGCTGGTCGCGCCGTCGCCGCTCGGGACACCGCGCCGCACGGTGGTCGGGCTCGATTCCGGCCGGCTGTCCACCATCCTCGCGGTGCTGGAATCGCGCTGCGGCATTCCCTTCGCGGGGTTCGACGTGTTTCTCAACGTCGCCGGCGGCATGCGCGTGTCCGAGCCCGCCGCCGATCTCGCGGTTGCCGCGGCGCTCCTGTCGGCGCGCGAGGATGTGGCGCTGCCGCCCGACATGGTGATTTTCGGCGAAATAAGCCTGTCGGGCGCGCTGCGTCCGGTGGGCCAGACCGAAAACAGGTTGAAAGAGGCGCGAAAACTTGGTTTCTCAGAAGCAGTCGCACCCGATCGGTCGAAGATCGAGGGCGGCGAAGGGATGCGGGTGCGCAAGATGCCCGATCTCACGACGTTTGTGGGCGAGATGTTCGCCGCAGGCTGAAAACGAGGAGCGAGCGCATGGACAGTTTCACGATAGTCGACGCCGGCGTGGCAGTGATCGTATTGGTATCGGCGGTTCTCGCCTATGGCCGTGGCTTCGTGCGCGAAACCCTGGCGATCGCCGGCTGGGTCGCCGCGGCGGTGCTGGCCTTCGTCTTCGCGGCACAGGCCGAGCCGCTCATCCAGCAGATTCCGGTGCTCGACAAGTTCCTCGGCGACAGCTGCGAACTGTCGATCATCGCGGCCTTCGCCGGCGTCTTCGCGCTGTCGCTGATCGTGATGTCGATCTTCACGCCGCTCTTCGCGTCGGCGGTCCAGCACTCCGCGCTCGGCGGCATCGATCAGGGGCTGGGCTTCCTCTTCGGCGTGCTGCGCGGCATCCTGCTCGTCGCGGTGGCCTTCGTGGTCTATGACCGCGTGCTGGTCAATTCCACCGTCCCGGTCGTCGAGCAATCGCGTTCGGCCGTCGTCTTCGCCTCGCTGCAGGAAAAGCTCAGCGCCGAGATGCCCGAGGATGCGCCGCGCTGGGTCATGGACCGCTACCAGCAGTTGGTCGGCGATTGCGGCGCACCGACGAGCACCGCGCTCGACACCACCTCGGGCGGCGCCAAGACCGTGACCGTGGCACCCGCCGGCAACTGAGCGTCGGGCCGCGCCCCGGAACCACGCCGGAACCACATTGTGATGGTCACCCCTGCGACATGGGCGTGACATGTGGGCCGGTTGTCTCTAAATGGGGGCAATCCCTGAGCCCCGGATTCGGAGACAAGGCCCATGCGCCCATTCCTCAGCCACCCCTTCGACGACGACAAGTTGAAGGAGGAGTGCGGAGTTTTCGGCGTGATCGGCGTCGCCGATGCCGCCAATTTCGTGGCGCTCGGCATGCACGCGCTGCAGCATCGCGGGCAGGAGGCGGGCGGCATCGTCGCCTATGACCCCAAGGATGGGTTCAACAACGCCCGCCGCTTCGGCTATGTGCGCGACAATTTCACCAAGGCGAGCCTGATGGAGACGCTGCCCGGCACCCTCGCCATCGGCCATGTGCGCTATTCCACCGCCGGATCGAAGGGCAACACCGCGATCCGCGACGTGCAGCCCTTCTTCGGCGAATTCGCCATGGGCGGGGCGGCGATCGCCCATAACGGCAACCTGACCAACGCCGCTTCGCTCCGCCGCGACCTGATCGAGCGCGGCGCGATCTTCCAGTCCTCCTCGGATTCGGAATGCATCATCCACCTGATGGCGCGGTCGATCCAGAAGAACATCCCCGAGCGGATGAAGGACGCGCTGCGCGCCGTCGAAGGCGCCTTCTCGATCATCGCGATGACGCGCACCAAGCTCATCGGCGTGCGCGATCCCCTGGGCGTGCGCCCGCTCGTTCTCGGCAAGATCGGCGACGAGGGCTTTGCGCTGTCGTCGGAGACCTGCGGGCTCGACATCATCGGCGCCGATTTCGTGCGCGAGGTCGAGCCGGGCGAGATGGTGGTGATCTCCAAGGGCAAGGTCGAGAGCTCGCGCCCCTTCGGCCAGGCGAAGTCGCGCTTCTGCATCTTCGAGCATGTCTATTTCTCGCGCCCCGACTCGATCCTCGGCGGGCGCTCGGTCTACGAGACGCGCCGCCAGATCGGCGTGGAACTGGCCAGGGAGGCCCCGGTCGAGGCCGACCTCGTCTGCCCGGTGCCCGATTCCGGCACGCCCGCGGCGATCGGCTATGCCGCCGAAAGCGGCATCCCCTTCGGCATGGGGATCATCCGCAACCAGTATATGGGCCGGACCTTCATCGAGCCGACCGAGCAGATCCGCAACATGGGCGTGCGCCTCAAGCTCAACGTCAACCGCGCGCTGATCCGGGGCAAGCGGGTGATCCTGGTCGACGACTCGGTGGTGCGCGGCACCACCTCGCGCAAGATCAAGGACATGATCCTCGACGCCGGCGCCGCCGAGGTGCATTTCCGCATCGCCTCGCCCCCCACGGCCTGGCCGTGCTTCTACGGCGTCGACACGCCCGACCGCGACAAGCTTCTCGCCGCGAACATGTCGGAAGACGAGATGCGCGACTATATCGGCGTCGACAGCCTCAAGTTCGTCTCGCTCGACGGCCTCTACCGCGCAGCGGGCGAGGCGAAGGGGCGCGACGCGAAATGCCCGCAATACTGCGATGCCTGCTTCTCCGGCGAATACCCGGTCGCGCCGTCCGACCAGATCGCCAAGGGCTTCGCGATGAAGGCGGCGGAGTGAGCGGAACCGGCACGATAACGGACCGCCCGGTCCGTTATCGGCCGCACCACTTCCTCTGCTCGCTCGGCTACGAGGGCAAGGGCTACTCGCCCGAATTCACCGACAACATGACGGCGATCGTCATGGGTCGCCTGCGCGCGGCTGGCGGCGACGCGACCGTGATCGAGGTCACGGGCGCGGCCGACGACATCTGCGCCCCCTGCCCCAAGCGGCGCGGCACGCTTTGTCAGAACCAGGAGAAGATCAAGGTCCTCGACCGCGCCCATGCCGCGGCGCTGCGGCTCGCACCGCGCGAGAGGCTGACCTGGGGCGAGGCCAAGGCGCGCATCCGCGCCCATGTGCCCCCGGGGAGCCTCGCGACCCTGTGCCGGGGCTGCCAGTGGGAGCCTCTCGGCCTGTGCGAGGCGGCACTGGCGCGGCTTCACGAAAACAAGGCTTGATCCAAAGGAAGTCGCCGCCCCGAGGGGTGGCGTTTGCGCTTTCCCTTGGGCAAAGCCTGATCGGGATCAGGCCTTGCGGTTCTTCAACGCC
Source organism: Albidovulum sp. (assembly GCA_041630175.1). Taxonomy (GTDB): domain Bacteria; phylum Pseudomonadota; class Alphaproteobacteria; order Rhodobacterales; family Rhodobacteraceae; genus Albidovulum. Next base: position 1,999 of record JBFKMA010000037.1, on the reverse strand, counting down.
GCCCAGCCGCCGCTCACGACCAGCGCCGCGATCACGGCCTTCACCGCATCGCCGGCGAGGAACGGCAGCATCCAGCCCGACAGGAGCTCAGGCACCGCCTTGCCCATGACCACCGCCGGCCAGGCGAGGCCCGGAACATAAAGAGCCGCCGAGGCGACGAGTGCCGCGAGCGCCATCGGCAGGACGCCCTTCGCCCCCCGGTCGGCGGCCAGGCCCGCGATCCAGGCCATCAGCACGAAGCCGTAGAGGAAGCCCGCGGTCGGCCCGACAAGCGCCGGCGCGGAGCCGCCATTCGCGAAGACCGGCAGGCCCATCGCGCCCTCGGCCAGGTAGGCCACGACGGTCAGGGCGCCCAGCCGGGCGCCGAAGCTCAGCCCGACGATCAGGATCGCCAGCGTCTGCAGCGTCATCGGCACCGGGATCATCGGCACCGACACCTGCGCCGAGAGCGCGATGAAGGCCGAACCGCCCAGAACCATGAGCGCGCGCGACAGAAGCGACCGGGGCGGCACGAGTGCTTGGGAAAGAGTCATCTGCGGATCCCTCCTTGGTTGGATCTGGTGCGCAATTTCGCCACGGCGCAGGGCCAAGTCAATCAATACTGTTGTAAAGCCCCGCACCTGATGCGAAAGGGGCGCCATGAACGACCGATCAGAGACCAGACTCGCCCTCGTCACCGGCGCCTCCCGGGGCCTCGGTTTCGCGCTCGCCTCCGCCCTCGGCGCGGCGGGCTGGCACGTCCTCGCGGTGGCCCGCACGACGGGCGGGCTCGAGGAACTCGACGACCGCATCCAGGCCGCCGGCGGCACCGCCACGCTCGCGCCGATGGACGTCACCGACGACAAGGCGATGGCGCATCTCGCGCGCTCGATCGCCGAGCGCTGGGGCGAACTCGGTCTTTGGGTCCATACGGCGATCCATGCCGCGCCGCTCAGCCCCGCCGGCCATATCGCGCCGAAGGATTTCGACAAGTCCGTGGCCTGCAACCTGCGCGCCACCGCCTCGCTCATCCCGATGCTGGAGCCGCTCCTGCGCGCCGGCAACGGTGCCGCGCTCTTCCTCGACGACCCGAGGGGCGGCGAGAAGTTCTTCGGCGCCTACGGCGCGACCAAGGCCGCGCAGATCGCGCTGGCCCGGAGCTGGCAGGCCGAATGCGCCAAGATCGGCCCCCGCGTGCTGATCGAGACGCCCGCGCCCTGCGCCACCGCCACCCGCGCCCGCGTCTTCCCGGGCGAAGACCGCGCCGCCCTCGCCGATATCCACGACGAGGCCGCCCGCCTCATAACCCGCCTCTGACCCCTTCATCTTGCCAGAAATATCCCCGCCGGAGGCTGCGCGCGGATACGCGCGCATCGGCGCGGGCCTGCCCGCGCCGGGATCACGGCTGCCCGTATCCGCGGCGATCGGGCGCTTTACGCCCCCGCACCGCTCGTCTAATCAGTGACGAAGCACCGAAGGGCCAGGCATGCGCATTCTCATCACCAACGACGACGGCATCAACGCCCCGGGCCTCGAGATCCTGACCGCCATCGCCGAGGAGATCACCGGGCCCTCGGGCGAGGTCTGGACGGTGGCCCCCGCCTTCGAGCAATCCGGCGTCGGCCACTGCATCAGCTATACCCATCCGATGATGATCGCGAAACTCGGCCAGCGCCGCTACGCGGCCGAAGGCAGCCCCGCCGACTGCGTGCTCGCCGGTCTTTACGACCTCTTGCAGGGGGCCCGCCCCGACCTCGTCCTCTCCGGCGTCAACCGCGGCAACAACGCGGCCGAGAACGTGCTCTATTCGGGCACGGTCGGCGGCGCGATGGAGGCCGCACTCCAGGGCCTGCCCGCGATCGCGCTGTCGCAATTCATGGGGCCGCAGACCGAAGACCTCGAAACCCCGTTCGAGGCCGCCCGCGACCACGGCACGGCGGTCGTCCGCGCGCTTCTGGACAAGGGCATCTGGGACCGGGGCGACTACCGGCTGTTCTACAACGTGAACTTCCCGCCGGTG
>JBFKMA010000036.1:0-11955 GCA_041630175.1 Albidovulum sp. | reverse complement strand
TTGTCCTGGTCGGGATCCTCGAGCGAGCAGACCGCGGCGACGAGCGCCCGCGCGATGACCGCGCTGCGCGCCGCGCCGAGCTGCGCCACGACATGCGCGATCTCGTCGTCGTCGAGGAACTGCAGCCCGTCGCTCGCGGCGATGACGATGTCGCCGGGCGCCAGCGTCACCGGCGCGCGGTCCCAGTCGATGCGCGGGATCGGCGCGCCCATCAGGACCGAGGTCAGGCAGTTGCGGTCGGGATGGCGGCGCGCGGTCTCGGCATCCATCATGCCGGCGCGCACCATCATGTCGATCTGCGGCGCCATCGAATGGTCCTCGTTGAGCTGCCGCAGCCGGCCCTCGCGGAAGAGATAGAGCGGCGAATCGCCGACCGAGAGCCAGTGCAGCCGGTCGCCGGCCACCACCGGCACCACGAGCGTCGTGCCCATGCCGCGGGCCTCGCGGTTCTGCGCCACATGGGCGGCGATCGCGGCATTGGCGGCGTTGGCGGCGTCGTGCAGGAGCCCGGGGATCGCGGCCGCGTCGACCGCGCCCTGGGCGAGCGGCGCCGCGAGCCGGCGGCCGACCTCCTCGACCACCAGCGCGCTGGCGATGTCGCCGGCGGCGTGGCCGCCCATGCCGTCGGCGAGGATCGCGAAGCCGATCGGCGCATGCGCCGGGAACCGCGCCGTCACCGCGTCCTCCTGGTGGTCGCGCCGGCCCTGGTCGAGGGCGACCGCGACATCGCAGCGCAGCGCCACGGTGTCGGTGCTACTCGTCATTCCAGGCGAAGTCCTCGCTGCAGAACGCCACGAAGGCCAGCGTCGTCTCGCCGATGCGGACGAGGTCGCCGTCCTGCAGAAGCTCGGTGCTGAGCACCGGCTTGCCGTTCAGCCGCACGATATTGGCCTTGCCGCCATGGCCGAGGTAGAACTTGCGCTCCTCCTCGTCGAAGGCGATCGCGGCATGGTTGGCGCGCGAGATCGCGGTGTCGCCGAAATCGAGCTGGATCGCCTGGTCCTCGCCGCGGCCGATCTGCGACACGCCGCCCTGCAGCGTGAAGGCGGTGCCGCGGCCCGGGCCCTTGATGATCACCACCCAGCCGAAGGGGAACTCGGTGCGCCCGGTGCTCGGGCGGGCCTCCTCGCCTTGGGCGAAGACCTCCGCGCTGCGCGCGCCGGAGCGGTCGAAGCCGAGGAAGGTGGTCTTGACCCGGCTGGAGCGGCGCGCCGGCTCTGCGGGCGCGGATACGGCGGGCGCGGATACGGCGGGCGCGGATACGGCCGGCGCGGCGGCGGGCTCGAGGCGCAGCGGCGCGACGCTGGCCGTCGCCGGGGCCGGGGTTGCAGAGGGCGCCGGAGCCGGGCGCTCCGCGGCGACGATCCGCCGCAGGATCAGCACATCGCTCGAGGCGGTCTCCGCCTCGGCGGCGCTGCCCGCGTCGGCCTCAGCGTCGGCCTCGGCGTCCGCCTCGGGCGCCGCCGCCTTGCCGATCCCGGTCAGCGTCGCGATCTCGCTCGCCGTCTCGGTCCCGGTCACCGGCTCGGTCACCGGCGCGGTCACCGGCGCGGTCTCCGGCTCGCTCGCCGGTTCGGCGGCCTGCCGCCGCCGCGAGACGAGGTCGAAGGAGAAGCCCCGCTCGCCGAGGCCGGGCAATTGCCTGATGCGCATCATGATGACCCTTTCCTGTTTGTCGGCATCCGCGGCCACCCGCGGCGATACTCGTCAGGGGCGGCCGGCCCTCAGCCGGCCGGAACCAGTTCCATCGTCACGGTCACGGTCTGGCCGGCGCGCTCGACCTCGAAACGCGCGGTGGCGAGGCCGCGGCCCACCAGCGCCTCCATCAGCCGCTCGGCGGCCTCGGCGCTGTCGAAGGCGAGGCCGGTTGCGGTCTCGCGCAACAGCACGTCGCCCGGCTGCAGCTCCGGCGCCGCGCCGCTGGCCGCGGTCACCACCGTCCGCCAGCCGCCCTCGGCCATGCGCGCCTCCAGCGCCACGGCATTGGCGAGCCCGATGCGCCGCAGGGCCGGCACCGCCAGCGCGACATCGTCGTAGCCGCGCGCGCCCGGCGCCTTGACGCGCAGCGCCACCGCCACCTGGCCGTCGGCGCCGATCGCCATGTCGCGCAGGATCTGCGCCGCGAGGTCGGCGCCCTCGGCGACCGGCCTGCCGCCCAGTTCGAAGATCATCGTGCCGTCCGTGAGCCAGCCTTCCGTCAGGCCCGGATCGGCATCGCCCGCGACCGCGCCGATCTGCGCGAAGCGGGTGCTGCCGACGCTGCGGATCCGCGCCTCGAAGGGCAGCGCCACGTCCCACAGCGCGTAGGAAATCTGCCCCGGCGCCGGACCCGCCGCCGCCGGTGCCGCCGCCGCCGCCGCAGGCGCGGGTTCCGCCGCCTCGGGCGCCACCGTCTCCGCCGCCGCGACCGCGGTCTCCGCTTCCGCCGCCGCTTCCGTCTCCGCCACCGCGGCCGGCGCCGGCGCCGCCGCGGGCTCCCGGCCGGTCATCGTCGCGACGCCGATCGCCGCGGCGATCGCCGCCACCGCGGCGCCGAGCAGCAGGCCGCGCCGCGCCGGCCGCGTGGCCGCCGCCCCGGCCGGCCGGCCGGCCGGCGCTGATGCCCTGTCCTCCGCCGCCTCCTCCGTCGCCGCCTCCTCCGTCGCCGCTTCCGCCTCCGGCTGCCCGGCCTCCGGCTGCCCCGCCTCGGCCACCATCTCGGCCACCGCCGCCTCGACCGCCGCCGCCGCCGCCGAGACCGACACCGCCGCCGCCCCGTCGAGCAGCGCCAGCCAGTCGCCCGCCGACTGGATGCGGTTGCGCGGCAGCACGTTCAGCGCCTGGTCGACCGCCTCGAGAAAGCCCGCCGGATAGCCGTCATGGCGCCCCGCCAGGGGCTCGTAGGGATCGGCGCTGCCCTCGGCGATCGCCGCCAGCCGCACCTGGCTGTTGGCCGGCGCCCGGCCCGAGACCGCGTGGTAGATCGAGGCGCCGAGCGCGTAGAGATCGCTCCACGGCCCCTGGTCGCTGCCGGCGATGTAGAATTCCTGCGGCGAGTAGCCGTCCTTGACCACCCGGAGCGCCGACAGCGCCCGGCTCTTGCGCGTCGCCTCCTCGCGCGCCGCCCCGAAATCGATCAGGATCGGCTCGCCCCTCGCGTCGATCAGGATGTTGTCGGGCGAGATGTCGCGGTGCAGGATGCCCTTCTCGTGCACGAAGCCGACCGCGTCGAGCATCTTGCGCGTCACCGCCACGATCCGCTCCGGCGCGATCTCGGTCGCCGGGTCCTCGATCATGTCCAGAAGGTCGCGGCCGTCGACATAGTCGATCGCCATGTAGGCGGTGTCGTTGTCCTCGAAGACCTGGTGCACGCCGACGATGTTGGGATGCACCAGCTTCGACAGGTTCAGCGCCTCCTGCACGAACAGCTTCACGATCGAGCGGAACTCGCCCTGATGCGCCCGCGAGCGCGCGCCCACGATGGTGTTGCTGCGCCGGCAGAACGAGCCGGGGAAGCATTCCTTGATCACCACGTCGCGGCCGAGGCTGTCCCGGGCCTGGTAGGTGATCCCGAACCCGCCATGGTTGAGAAAGCGCGTGATCGTGTACTGCCCCTTCAGGAGCCTGGTGCCCGCCGCGAGCTCGTCGACGAACTCCTCGCGCGCGGCCGGTTCCTCGGCGATCGCCTGCCCATCCATCCTCGTCATCCCCCGTCGTCCACGGCCCGAAAGCGCCCGCGCCGCGCGACGCCGCCGCAGGCCGGAAACCGGTCCCGACACGAAAACGCCGCACGTGTTAATTGTACTGCGGAGAAACAGGGCCGAATTGCGGCACAACCTTGACGCAAAGACGGATTCGGGCCGGCACCGCGACGATCGCCCGCGAAACCCCCAAAAACCCCCGGAAAGCCCCGCGCCAGCGCCGCAACGCGCCGCAATCAGCGGTGGAAATCACCCAGGCCCGAAACCGCCGTCGAATCGCGCGGAAAACCCGGGGGCGCGCAAGCCGGCCGTCCGGCTCGAAAGCCACTGGGCGTATTGGCAGGGCGCGCGGCTGTGCTATGCAGGGACCGTGATGCGGAGGACGGCCCGGCCCGCGGGAGAACGCGGAAGCGCGGGTTTCGACGCAGCGCCCCAACTGCCTGAGAGAGCCGCATGTCCCGCCTGATCTATGTCCTGAACGGCCCGAACCTGAACCTCCTTGGCAAGCGCCAGCCGGAGATCTACGGGCGCGAGACGCTCGCCGATGCCGAGGCCAACTGCCGCGCGATCCTGCCCTTGGGGTTCGAACTGACGTTCCGGCAGTCCAACCACGAGGGCCAGATCGTGGACTGGATCCACGAGGCGCGCGGGGCGGCCTGCGGCATCGTCATCAACCCCGCCGCCTACACCCATACCTCGGTCGCGATCCTCGACGCGCTCCACACGTTCGAGGGCCCGGTGATCGAGGTCCATATCTCGAATGTCCACAGGCGCGAGAGTTTCCGGCATCATTCCTATGTCAGCCTGCGCGCCGACGGCGTGATCGCCGGGCTCGGGATCGAAGGCTACGCGGCCGCGCTGCGCCGGATCTGCGCGCTCGTGGGCGACGGCAAAAAGGCGTGACCCGGCCGCGGCCGCGCCCGCAACAGGAACCGAGAGGCTTCGCCATGGACCTGCCCCAGAACCCGTTCAAGGCCGCGATCCGCGCGGGCCGCCGGCAGATCGGCCTCTGGTGTTCGATCAACGACAGCGTGGTCGCCGAGATGCTGGCCGGCTGCGGCTTCGACTGGATGCTGTTCGACGCGGAGCATGGCGCGCTCGACCCCCTGACCGTGCTGCCGCTCCTGCAGGCGGTCGCGCCCTATCCGGTGCACCCGATCGTGCGGCCGTCATCGCTGGACGTCGCCGAGATCAAGAAGCTGCTCGATTACGGCGCCCAGACGATTCTCGTGCCCTATATCCAGTCGGCCGAGGAGGCGCGCCTCGCCGCGGCTTCGGTGGCCTATGCCCCCGAGGGCGTCCGCGGCGTCGCCGGGATCACCCGGGCGGCGCGGTTCGGCGCGGTCCCGGACTACCACCGGCGCGCCCGCGAGGAGATCTGCCTGATCGTGCAGATCGAGACCCGCGCGGCGCTCGACGCGCTGGAGGAGATCGCGGCGGTGCCGGGGGTGGACGGGCTTTTCATCGGTCCCGCCGATCTCGCCGCGAGCCTCGGCTTCCCCGGCGAGCCGAGCCATCCCGAGGTCAAGGCGGCCTGCCTCGACGCCGTGCGGCGCATCCGCGCGGCCGGCAAGCCCGCGGGGTTCCTGACGCTCGACGAGCCGTTCCTGGAAGAGATCGTCGCCGCCGGCTGCGTCTTCACGGCGGTCGATATCGATGCGGCGATCCTGCGTCGCGGCGCGCTGGCGCAGGCCAGGGCCTGGCGCGACAGGACCGCCTGACGGGAACCCGCGCCAGCGCCTCCCCGACCGGCGGCGTGCCGGCGCCTATTGCGGCGACCGGAGCCCGAGGATCGCGCGCGCCTCTTGCCAGCTCGCGACGGGGCGCTGGTATTTCTCGCAGATATCCACCGCCCGGCGCACCAGCGCCGCATTCGACGGCGCGAGCGTCTCGCGGTCAAGCCGCATGTTGTCTTCGAGCCCGGTGCGGGCATGGCCGCCCGCGCCGATCGCCCAGTCGTTCAGGACGATCTGGTTCGCTCCGACCCCCGCCGCGCACCACGGCGCGCCCGGAAACAGCCGGTTGACCGTGCGGACGTAGAAGTCGAACACCTCGCTGTCGACCGGCATCGCGTTCTTCACGCCCATCACGAACTGCACATAGGGCACGTCCTTGATCTGGCCCCTGCCGTGCATCTCGGCGGCCTTGAAGATGTGGCTGAGGTCGAAGGCCTCGATCTCGGGCTTCACGTCGTGTTTCACCATCTCTGCGGCGAGCCAGTCGACGAGGTCGGGCGGGTTCTCGTAGACGCGGGTCGGGAAGTTGTTCGACCCCACCGCCAGCGAGGCCATGTCGGGGCGGAGCGACAGCATGCCGCCGCGCTCCGCGCCCGCGCCGGAGCGGCCGCCGGTCGAGAGCTGGACGATCATGCCGGGGCAGTGCGTCTCGATCCCCTCCTTGAGCCGCGCGAAGCGCTCGGGGTCCGAGCTCGGCTTTCCGGCGTCGTCGCGCACGTGGCAATGGGCGATCGCGGCGCCGGCCTCGAAGGCTTCGTGGGTCGACTCGATCTGTTCCGGCACGGTGACCGGAAGCGCGGGGTTGTTCGCTTTCGTCGGAACCGAGCCGGTGATCGCGACGCAGATGATGCAGGGCTGGGTCATGGGTCGAGTATCCATGAACGCGGTTTCGTTGTCACCCTGAGGGCGGATGCCGGGGCGGCGGGCCGCCCCGGTCCCGCTCAGGCCCGCGCCGATCCCCAGCGGTCCTTGAAGTCGAAGGTCCAGTCATAGCCGAAGAGGGCCGCGGCACCGCCGGTATGGAGGAAGACGATCCGCTCGCCCTTCTTGAAATGGCCCTTGCGGACGAGGTCGATCAGCCCGGCTGCGCCCTTCGCGGAATAGACCGGGTCGAGCAGGATCGCCTCCAGCTCCGCGAACATGCGGATCGCCTCGAGCCCGCTTTCCGACGGGATGCCGTAGCCGGCGCCGACGTAATCGGTGTTGGCGACCACGTCCTCGCGCTTGACGACGCCGGCGCAGCCGAGCTTCTCGGCGGTGGCGAGGGCGAGGTTGTAGACGTTCTCCTCCTGCTTCGGCTTCGGGGCGCGCACGCCGATGCCGAGAAGCGGGATCTGCGCGTTCATCGCCTTCAGCCCGGTGACGAGCCCGGCCTGGGTGCCCGCCGAACCGGTCGCGTGGACGATGTGGTCGATCTTCAGCCCGCCGGCATTGGCCTGGGCGAGAAGCTCGAAGGCGCAGTTGACGTAGCCCAGGGCGCCGGTGGCGTTCGAGCCGCCGCCGGGGATCGTGTAGACCTTGCGGCCCTCGGCCCTGAGACCGTCGGCCACCTCCTCCATCTCGGCGTTCATGTCGCCGCCGCCGGGGCGCTTCTCGGTCGTGGCGCCGTGCAGGTGATCCAGCAGCACGTTGCCGTTGTTGTTGTAGTTCGCGTCATTCGAGCCGGTGCGGTCTTCGAGCAGGATATGGCACTTCATCCCGAGCTTCGCGGCGAAGGCGGCGGTCTGGCGCGCATGGTTCGACTGCGTGGCGCCTTGCGTCATCACCATCTCGGCGCCCTGGGCCTCGGCCTCGGCCATCAGGAATTCGAGCTTGCGGGTCTTGTTGCCGCCGGTGGACAGCCCGGTGCAGTCGTCGCGCTTGATCCAGATCTCCGGCCCGCCAAGCTCCTTGGTGAGCCGGTCGAGCCGCTCCAGCGGCGTCGGAAGATGGGCGAGGAAGTGGCGCGGAAAGCGGGCGAGATGCATCGGTGGGCTCCTGCAAATTGATCTTCGAGACATATAGCGCCGCAGATTACTGGGCTCAAATGCGTAATGCACTGTACAAAAGTCAAGTTATGCAAGTTGACCGCGATCGGCTATATAGTCGGCATGCGGCTCGATTGGCTCGACGACATCCTCGCAGTGCTGGACACCGGCTCGTTTGCCAGGGCGGCCGAGACGCGCAATCTCACCCAGTCGGCCTTCACGCGCCGCATCCGCACCATCGAGGACAGTATCGGGGCGGAGCTTTTCGACCGGACCCGCAAGCCGGTGGAGCTTCTGCCGGCGGTGCGCGCGCAGGAGCCCGAGATGCGGGCGCTGGCCGCCGGGCTCAGGCGGCTGCGCGACACGCTCAGGCGCTCCGGCCAGGGCACGGGGCGGTCGATCGCCTTCGCCTGCCAGCACGCGATCACCACCACCGTCTCGCCGCGGCTCGTCGCGATGCTGGTCGGCGCCGGCGGCTGGTCGGTGCGGGTGCGGTCGGGCAACCGCGACGAATGCCTGCTGAAGCTCCTGTCGGGCGAGGTGGATTTCGTGGTGATGTACGTCCTGCCGGGCGAGCGCGGGCTGCCGGACGGGCGCGGGGTCGAATCGGTGACGATCGGCGCCGACCCGTTCATCCCGGTGGCCGCACCCGCGGTTCAGCCGGTGGCGGGCGAATGGCCGATCGTCGCCTATCCCGGCGACGTCTTCCTCGGGCAGGTGATGGATCACGCGATCCTGCCGAAGGTGCCGCCCGAGACCCGCTTCGCCCGCCAGGCGGAAACCGCGCTGACGCTGGCCGCGCACGAATATGCGCTGGCCGGGATCGGCGTCGCCTGGCTGCCGGCGGCGATGGTCGGGCGGGACCTGCGGGAGGGCCGGCTCATCTCGCTCGAGGAACAGCTGCCCGGGCAGGTTCTCGACATCCGCATGATCCGGCTTGCCGGGCCGCCGAGCCCCACGCTCGACGCCGCCTGGAAGCGGCTCGTCGAGAATTATCCGGGCTGACCGACCGGCCTGCCGCGAGGGGCTGGCGCGGGGCGAAATGCCAAGGCAGGATGGGCGCGGCAACCGGACGGGCGAACGAGGCGAAGGCACATGACCTATATTCTGGCCATCGACCAGGGCACGACATCGAGCCGGGCGATCCTGTTCGATGCCGCGATGCGGGTGAAGGCGGTGGCGCAGGAGGAGTTCGCGCAGCATTTCCCCGCCTCGGGCTGGGTCGAGCACGATCCCTCCGACCTCTGGTCCACGGTCGCCGCCACCGCCCGCTTGGTGATCGCCAAGGCGGGGATCGGGGCCGGCGACATCGCCGCGATCGGCATCACCAACCAGCGCGAGACGACGCTGGCCTGGGACCGCAAGACCGGCGAGCCGATTCACCGCGCCATCGTCTGGCAGGACCGCCGCACCTCGGAACTGTGCCAGAGGCTCAAGGCCGAGGGCCATGAGCCGATGGTCTCGGAGCGTACCGGGCTGCTTCTGGATCCGTATTTCTCGGGCACCAAGCTCGCCTGGATGCTCGACAATGTCGAGGGCGCGCGCGCGAGGGCCGAGGCCGGGGAGCTCCTCTTCGGCACGGTGGACAGCTACCTCGTCTGGAAGCTCACCGGCGGCAAGGTCCATGCCACGGACGCCACCAATGCCGCGCGGACGCTGCTCTACAACATCCGAGACGGGCGCTGGGACGAGGAGATCTGCAAGCTCCTGAACATCCCGATGGCGATGCTGCCCGAGGTGCGCGACTGCGCTGCCGATTACGGCGTGAGCCGCGCCGACCTCTTCGGGCGCGAGATCCCGATCTTCGGCGTCGCGGGCGACCAGCAGGCGGCGACGATCGGCCAGGCCTGCTTCCAGCCCGGCATGATGAAATCGACCTACGGGACGGGGTGCTTCGCGCTGCTCAATACCGGCGCGACGCCGGTCGCCTCGACGAACCGGCTCCTGACCACCATCGCCTACCAGTTGGGCGGCAGGCCCACCTATGCGCTCGAAGGCTCGATCTTCGTCGCCGGGGCGGTGGTGCAGTGGCTCCGCGACGGGCTGAAGATCATCGCCGCCGCCGCCGAGACGCATGCCCTGGCGGAGCAGGCCGATCCGGCGCAGGGCGTGGTGCTGGTGCCGGCCTTCGTCGGGCTCGGCGCGCCCTACTGGAACGCCGAGTGCCGCGGCGCGGTCTACGGGCTGACGCGCAGTTCCGGGCCGGCGGAGTTTTCGCGCGCGGCGCTGGAAAGCGTCGGCTACCAGACCCGCGACCTGCTGGAGGCGATGCGCGCCGACTGGGGCGGCGCGGCCGAGGGGGTGCTGCGCGTCGATGGCGGCATGACCGCCTCGGACTGGGCGATGCAGTTCCTCTCCGACATCATCGCGGCACCGGTGGACCGGCCCGAGATTCCCGAGACGACCGCGCTCGGCGCGGCCTGGCTCGCGGGATCGCGGGCCGGACTCTATCCCGATGCCGAGGGCTTCGCGAAGGCCTGGGCGCTGGAGCGGCGCTTCGAGCCGGCGATGGACGAGGCCACGCGCGCCGCGAAATACGCCCGCTGGCAGCGCGCCGTCGCCGCGACGCTCGGCGTATGAGCGCGCGGCCGATGCGCATCCGGCGCGGCGCGGCCAAGGCGCGGCCGGCCATCCGCTATTGTTCGCGGCACGGGCGCGGATTACACCCTTTCCCATGAAACGCTTCATTCCCTTCCTCAAGTCGCCGCCGCGGGTCGCGGTGATCCGCCTCCAGGGCATCATCGCGTCGGGCGGCCGCATGGGAGCGGGGCTGAACGACGCCACGCTCGCCCCGGTGATCGAGAGGGCGTTCCGGCGCGGCAAGCCGGCGGCGGTGGCGCTCGCCGTCAACTCGCCCGGCGGCTCGCCGGTGCAGTCGGCGCTGATCGCGGCGCGGATCCGGCGGCTGGCGGAGGAGAAGAAGCTCCCCGTCCATGCCTTCGTCGAGGATGTCGCGGCCTCGGGCGGCTACTGGCTCGCGACGGCGGCGGACGAGATCTGGGTCGATGCGAGCTCGGTCGTGGGCTCGATCGGCGTGATCTCGGCGAGCTTCGGCTTCCCGGACTTCCTCACGCGCCACGGCATCGAAAGGCGCGTCCATACGGCGGGCAAGTCCAAGAGCTTTCTCGACCCGTTCCGCCCCGAAGATCCCTCACCACGACGGCGGCGCCGAGGCTGGACAGCCGGCGTGCCGAGGCCGCCCCCATCCCTGAGGCGGCGCCGGTGACGATGGCCACTTTCCCGGTGAAGTCCACAGCAGCGAAGTTACCCCCTCCGGGACGTGCGCGCCGCAGGGGAGACGGCACTCAAGCTTCGGGCGTCGACTCTTCGGGGTAGATCGGCTTCCAGGCCTCGGCGTTTTCGATGAGCCACGAACTGACGTCTCGGCAGCGATCGAGCACGTCACACAGCTTCTCCCGCCCGAGCATGACGTCTACGAGAGACACGTCGAAACGGCCGACCATCGAAAGTCTGCGTTCCGGTGAATCGGAGAGCGCAGCGAACGAGTCGACGGCGGACACCTCGATCGGGATCAGGGTTCCGGCTATGCCGGCCAATTCGGTGGACAGGATGACGAGGTCGGGAGGGGACTGGAGGGCGGGAAGTCCCCAGTTGAACACGAGCTGCTGCCGCCAGTCGCCTGCCGGCTCCGCATACTGGTCGTCCATCTCGGCCATCTGCTCGTCGAGATCGAGCAGCATCCGCGGCTCGACGTCGAACGCCAGGTTCAGGTCGAGAGGGCCATCACAGGCGAAGTCGGGGTGCATGTCGACCTCCCACGCCTGGCGAAGCGAGTACGTCTCGATGAAGTGACGCTCGTCGTGGACGTGGAACCCGTGCTCGACGGCATGGTCCTTGAGATAGGTGATGAAACCGGCGACATCGATCGACATGCCTCCGATGCTACCGGCAGGGGCCGACACCGGGGTCAGGCCAGACGTTGCGAGCCCGCGTAGACGTTGAAGCTGCCGTCGCGGATGAACCCGACGACCGTGACGCCGAGCTCTTCTCCGAGATCGGCCGCCAACGAGGAGGCGGCCGACACCCCGCCGACCATGGGAATCCCCGCCACTGCGGCTTTCTGGACCATCTCGAAGCTCACCCGCCCGCTCACCATCAAGATGACCTCGCCGAGGGGCCAGCGCAGCCGGGCCGTCGCCCCGACTAGCTTGTCCACGGCGTTGTGCCGGCCCACGTCCTCCCTGATCTCCAGCAGTGTGCCCTCGGCATCGAAGAGGGCGGCAGCGTGGAGGCCACCCGAAGCATCGAAACCGGGTTGGGCCCTTCGCATGCGATCCGGGATGACGTGCAGGACCTCGGGGGCGACACGCGGTCCCGACGGCGCCGGCGGTGCCGCGATGCGCACGGCGTCGATGGACGCCTTCCCGCAGACGCCGCACGAGGAGGTCGTGTACGTGTTGCGCCGGAACTGCTCCGGGTCGACCTCCACCCCCTCGGCGAGCACGATGTCCCACCGATCGCCGTCCTCACCAGAGGTGCGGGGCCGCAGCTCGGATACCTCGTCGGGACCGAGAACGATGCCCTCGGTCAAGGCGAAGCCGAGCCCGAGAT
>JBFKMA010000035.1:0-12060 GCA_041630175.1 Albidovulum sp. | reverse complement strand
GCGGAGTTCCGCAAGGCCGACGACGCCACGCCGATCGTGATGATGGGCTACTACAACCCGATCTATTCGCGCGGCGTCGAGAAGTTCCTCGCCGACGCCAGGGCGGCCGGGGTCGACGGGCTGATCGTCGTCGACTTGCCGCCCGAGGAGGATGAAGAACTCTGCATCCCCGCGCAGAAGGCCGGGATGAACTTCATCCGCCTCGCGACGCCCACGACCGACGACCGGCGCCTGCCCAAGGTGCTGCAGAACACCTCCGGCTTCGTCTACTACGTCTCGATCACCGGCATCACCGGGGCGGCGGCGGCCGAGGCGGCCGATGTCGGCCCCGAAGTGGCGCGGATCAAGGCCGCGACCGATCTCCCGGTGATCGTCGGCTTCGGCATCCGCTCGCCCGAAACCGCCCGCGCCATCGCGCAGGTCGCCGACGGCGCCGTCGTCGGCTCGGCGATCGTCAAGATGGTCGAGGAGAAGAAGCCGGTCCCCGAGATCCTCGCCTTCGTCAAGGGCCTCGCCGACGGCGCGCATTCGGCCTGACGGTCCTCCTCGGTTCCGAAATGCCTCCGCCGGAGGCAGCCCCGAGCGTCCTTTGCCGCGCAAAGGACGTGAGACACCCGCTTGCGCCCGGAACGGGCGCGCATTCGGATTCGCGGGCGACAGATGCCGGTTGCGAGGATCTGCGCGAGTTGGTAGCCGGAACTTGCCAATTCAGCCGGAGGTCGGGCCATGCCCGTCATCACCTGCATCGATGACCTGAAGCGGATCTACCGCCGGCGCGTCCCGCGCATGTTCTACGACTATGCCGAATCGGGCAGCTGGACCGAGCAGACCTTCCGCGACAACAGCGCCGATTTCGCCGAGATCCGCCTGCGCCAGCGCATCGCCGTCGACATGACCGGCCGCTCGACCGCATCGCGGATGCTCGGGCAGGAGGTGGCGATGCCGGTGGCGCTGGCGCCGGTCGGGCTCACCGGCATGCAAAGCGCGGATGGCGAGATCAAGGCCGCCCGCGCCGCCGAGAGCTTCGGCGTGCCCTATACGCTCTCCACGATGTCGATCTGCTCGATCGAGGACGTCGCGGCGCATGTCTCAAAGCCCTTCTGGTTCCAGATCTACACGCTCAACGACGACGATTTTAACCGGAAGATAATCAACCGCGCGAAGCAAGCGGGATGCTCGGCGCTGGTGATCACCGTGGACCTCCAGATCCTCGGCCAGCGGCACCGGGATCTGAAGAACGGGCTTTCGGCCCCGCCGAAGCTGACGATCCCGACGCTGCTGAACCTCGCTACTAAATGGGGCTGGGGACTGGAGATGCTCGGCACCAGGCGGCGGTTCTTCGGCAATATCGTCGGTCACGTCGAGGGCGTCTCGGACCCGGCCTCGCTCTCGGCCTGGACGGCCGAGAAGTTCGACGCGGCGCTCAACTGGGACAAGATCCGCAAGCTCATGGACATCTGGGGCGGCAAGGTGATCTTGAAGGGCATCCTCGATGCCGAGGATGCCGCGCGTGCGGCCGAGGTCGGCGCCGACGCGATCGTGGTGTCGAACCATGGCGGGCGGCAACTCGACGGGGCGCTGTCCTCGATCCGCATGCTGCCGGAGATCGCCGCCGCGGTGGGCGACAGGACCGAGGTCTGGATGGATGGCGGCGTCCGCTCGGGCCAGGACGTGCTGAAGGCGCTGGCGCTCGGCGCGAAAGGCGTGATGATCGGCCGCGCCTTCGTCTACGGGCTCGGCGCCATGGGCGAGGCCGGCGTGACCACGGCGCTGGAGATCATCCGCAAGGAACTCGACACCTCGATGGCGCTCTGCGGCGAGACGCAGGTCGCCGCGGTCGGGCGGCAGAACGTCCTGGTCCCGAAAGGCTTCCTCGACGGCTACGAATAGGACCGCCGGGCGCCGCTCCGCCGCGCGCGTCGAGAATCCGCTTCCCTTCGCCGGCGAACCTCTCTATACGCCGCGGCTCATGGGCATGCACCCTTGGAGGATGCCCGGTTAACCTATGGAGAGACCAATGGCTGGTGAGATTCCCGATCTTATCGCCGCGGTACGGACGGGGACAGGCAAGGGGGCCGCTCGTCAAGCTCGTCGTGAGGGCAACGTACCCGGCATCGTTTATGGCGGCGGCAAGGATCCGATCGCGATCAACGTCAACTACAACATGCTTCTCAAGAAGCTCAAGCAGGGCCGGTTCCTGCAGACGCTCTTCAACCTCAAGGTCGAGGGTGAGGAAGACGTGCGCGTGATCTGCCGCAACGTCCAGCGCGACGTGGTGAAGGATCTGCCGACGCATCTCGACCTGATGCGTCTGAAGCGGACCTCGCGGATCAGCCTCTACATCCACGTCGATTTCGTGAACCACGAAAAGGCGCCGGGCTTCCGCAAGGGCGGCACGCTGGTCGTGGTGCGCCCCGAAGTCGAGCTGGAAGTGACCGCGGGCGACATTCCCGATCACATCACGGTCGACCTGACCGGCCGCGACATCGGTGACGTCATCCACATCAACGACATCGAGCTGCCGGCCGGCGCCAAGCCGACCATCCAGCGCAACTTCGTCATCGCCAACATCGCGGCGCCCTCGGGCCTGCGCGCGGCCGAGGCCGAGGAAGGCGAGGAAGAAGTCGAGGGCGACGAGGAGTAATCCTCCCCCCATCGCGACCGACAGACGCGGGGCCCTCGGCCCCGCGTTTTCGTTTCGGCGCGGCCTCGGCCCAGGGGCAAGGCGTTGCAAGCCCGCGCCCGGCGTCCTAGTTTGGCGGCGCATCATCGGAGCCGCATATGCGCCTGTTCGTCGGACTCGGGAATCCGGGCCAGAAATACGCGGGGAACCGCCACAATATCGGCTTCATGGCCGTGGACCGCATCGCCGCGGATCACGGCTTCGCCCCGTGGCGCGCGAAGTTCCAGGGGCAGATCTGCGAAGGCCGGCTCGGTGCCGAGCGGGTCGCGCTCCTCAAGCCCGAGACCTTCATGAACCTCTCCGGCCAGTCGGTGGGCGAGGCGATGCGGTTCTTCAAGCTCGAGCCGTCCGACGTCACCGTGCTGCATGACGAGCTTGACCTCGCGCCGGGGAAATGCCGGGTGAAGGTGGGCGGCGGCCATGCCGGGCATAACGGGCTCCGCTCGCTCCACCAGCATATCGGCGACAGCTACCAAAGGGTGCGGCTCGGCATCGGCCATCCCGGCCACAAGGACCGGGTGTCGCCCTATGTGCTGTCGGACTTCGCCAAGGCCGACCAGGACTGGCTCGACGATCTCTTGCGCGGCGTCTCGGACGGCGCCGCGGCGCTCGCGGCGGGGGACGCCCAGAAATTCATGAACGCGGTCGCCTTGAGGACCGCGCCGCCACGGTCATCGGACAAGGCCGAGCCGCCCGCCAAGGCCGCGCCGCAGCCGGCGCCCGCGGCGGCCGAACCCGATACCCGCACGCCGCTACAGCGCCTGATGGACCGTTTCCGCTAGGGAGGCGGCCCCGGGGATATTCCGGGCGCGAGAGGAGGAGACATGGACAAGGATCCGGCCGTCAACATTCTCGGAGGCCCGCTCGAACCCTGCTCGCGCGAGCCGATCACCGGGTTTTTCCGCGACGCGCATTGCAATACCTGCGCCGAGGACCGGGGCAGCCACACCGTCTGCGCGGTGATGACCGCGGAGTTCCTCGCCTACTCGAAATATGTCGGCAACGACCTTTCGACGCCGCGGCCGGAGTTCCAGTTTCCCGGCCTCAAGCCCGGCGACCGCTGGTGCCTCTGCGCGGCGCGCTTCCTGCAGGCCCATGACGAGGGCTGCGCGCCGGAGGTCCACCTGGCGGCGACGCATGCGCGGGCCGCCGAGATCGTGCCGCTATCGGTGCTGAAGGACTACGCCGCGGGTTAGTTCGCCGGGGGCAGGGCGGCAAGGTGCGGCCCGGCCTCGCCCGCGAGCGGCATCACCACGACATCGCCCACCGCGTCGCAGCCGGGCATGGCGAGGCGCAGCATCTGGCGGTCGGGGGCCGCGCCCGGCACCATGCGCAGGCTCTCCGCGGTGATCCAGCGGCCGCAGGTCTCCGGCGTGACCTCGGCTTCGAGTTCGAGCGCATCCACGCGCTTCAGCGACGGCGTCGAATAGACCTCGGTCAGGACCGGCGCTTCGAGCGCCGGGTCGCCGAGCAGCGTCATGAACCCGCCCTGCGGTTCAACCGGTCCGCTCCGCGCCGCGGAGACATGTCCCCGCCCGCCAAAGGCCGCGCCGTCCTCGAAGGCGTGAAGGCGCAGCGCGGAGGTGCCGCGCACCTGCACCGCGATCCGCGTGAAGGCGTCGAGCCCGGCCACGGGCGTGCGTGCCGATAGCGGCGGCTCGCCGGCGAATGCCGCCGTCACCTCGCCATCCGGGGCGAAGGCCGGCAACGTGAGCTCGAGCGTGCCGGTCCGGGTCGTCAGCGCCACGAAGGACAGGCCGGCATGGCGGATCGTCACCCGCTCGCCGAGATGGCAGGGCGTGGCCAGGGTGAGCCGCAGCATCGCCGGTGCCTCGGTCTCGAGCGACAGCGCGCTGTCCTTGCAGGGAAAGCCGAAGGCGCTGTACTCGGCATCGGCGGCGCTTTCGGTCCTGACCGCGCCGGCATCGAGCGCCGCGATCCGCGCGGCCAGACCGAGGCTTCCCGAAAACGACGCCGGCGTGGCCTTCGGCAGTTCGGACGGCATCGGCTGAACCGCCCGGAGGGGCACGGGCGCCGTGGAAGCGGCGGCGGCGCCAGCGGGGATCAAGACGGCGGCGGTGGATTCGACATGGGTCACGACCGGCTCGGCGCGCGGCACCTCGCCGCGCAGCTGTGCGCCGATCGTTTCGGCATTCTGCACCATATGGCCCGCGGCGGCAGCCAGAATGAGCGTCGTTCCCGCCGTGATGGCCCTGCGCCGGATCTGCATGATGGCCTCCGCAAGTAGCCTCGACCCCTGTCTATCGCGGGATCGGGGCAGCGGCGTGACGGCGGCGTGACAATTTCAGAACCGGAAACAGCGCCGGTGCCCTCAGCATCTGGCCGCCGTTCCCGGCATGGCCGCCAGATCGTGGGCCGGGATCAGCACCGGCGCCCCGGATTGTCAAGATTTTGCCATCGTTCCGCCGCGAAGCCGGCGGAACCGGGAGCGTCAGGCGAGGCGGCCGTGGCAGTGCTTGAACTTGTTGCCCGAGCCGCAGGGGCAGGGCTCGTTGCGCCCGGGATTGCCCCAGGTCGCGGGATCGGCCTCGTCGAATCCCTCGGCGCGCGGCGCAACCGCGGTGTCGGCTGCCGCCTCCGCCTTGGCCCCGCCGGCCGCCGCACCCGCCAGCGCGCTCGCCGAGGCGACCGGAGCGTTCAGCGCCGCCTGGCGCTCGGCCATCTGCCGCAAGAGCGCCTGCTGCTCCTCCTCGGTCATCGGCCGCACCTGGGCGAGCTTCTGGGCCACATCGGTCCGCAGCCCGTCCAGGAGATTCCCGAACAGCGCGAAGGCCTCGGTCTTGTATTCCGACAGCGGATCGCGCTGCGCATAGCCGCGGAATCCGACCACCGAGCGCAGATGCTCCAGCGTCACCAGATGCTCGCGCCACTTCGTGTCGATGGTCTGCAGCAGGAACTGCTTCTCGACCTGGCGCATGGTCTCGGGCCCGAAGGCCGCGGTCTTCTCCGCCATGAGCGCGTCGGAGGCCTTGTAGAGCCGCGAACGCATCTCGTCGTGGTCGACGCCGTCCTCCGCGGCCCAGTCGGCGATCGGCAGGTCGAGCGCCAGCTTCTCCCTGGCGGCGACCCGGAGCCCTTCGCTGTCCCACTGCTCGGCATAGGTCTTCGGCGGCAGGAACTCGTCGACGAGGTCGTCGACGACCTGGTGGCGCATGTCCTGCACGATCTCCTCGATATCCTCGGCCTCCATGATCTCGAGGCGCTGCGAGAAGATCACCTTGCGCTGATCGTTCATCACGTCGTCGAACTTCAGGAGCTGCTTGCGGATGTCGTAGTTGCGCCCCTCGACCTTGGCCTGCGCGCGCTCCAGCGACTTGTTCACCCAGGGATGGATGATCGCCTCGCCCTCCTTCATGCCGAGCGTGGAGAGCACCTTGTCGAGCCGGTCGGAGCCGAAGATCCGCATCAGGTCGTCTTCGAGCGAAAGGTAGAACGACGACCGCCCCGGATCGCCCTGCCGGCCCGAGCGGCCGCGGAGCTGGTTGTCGATGCGCCGGCTTTCGTGGCGTTCGGAGGCGAGGACGAACAGACCGCCGGCCTCCAGCACCTTGGCCTTCTCCTCGGCATGCTCGGCCTCGATCCGGGCGCGGATCTCGTCGGGATTGGCCTCGGGATCGGCGGCCAGCGCCTCCATCACCTTCATCTCGACATTGCCGCCGAGCTGGATGTCGGTGCCGCGGCCGGCCATGTTGGTGGCGATCGTGACCGCGCCGAGCTTGCCGGCATCGGCGACGATCTTGGCCTCCTGCTCGTGCTGGCGGGCGTTCAGGACGTTGTGCGCGATGCCCTCCTTCTTCAGCATCTCGCTCAGCATCTCGGACTTCTCGATCGAGGTGGTGCCGACGAGAACCGGCTGGCCCTTCTCGTTCGCCAATTTGATGCGCTTGATGATCGCCTCGTATTTCTCGCGCTGGGTGCGGTAGACTTGGTCGTGGTCGTCCTTCCGGGCGATCGGCTTGTTGGTCGGCACCTCGACCACGCCGAGCTTGTAGATGTCCATGAATTCCTCGGCCTCGGTCGCGGCCGTGCCGGTCATCCCGGCGAGCTTCTCGTAGAGCCGGAAATAGTTCTGGAACGTCACCGAGGCGAGGGTCACGTTCTCGGGCTGGATCTGCACGCCCTCCTTGGCCTCGATCGCCTGGTGGAGGCCGTCCGAGAGCCGCCGGCCGGGCATCATGCGGCCGGTGAACTCGTCGACGAGCACGATCTCGCCGTTGCGGACGATGTAGTGCTGGTCCTTGTGGAACATCTTGTGGGCGCGCAGCGCCTGGGTGACGTGGTGCACGACCGTCGTCGATTCCGGGTCGTAGAGCGTCTGGCCCGCGGGCAGGATCGCCGCCGCGGTCAGCCGCTGTTCGAGGATCTCGTTGCCCTCTTCGGTGAAGGTCGCGTTGCGCGCCTTCTCGTCGAGCTTGTAGTGCTCCTCGGTCAGCTCCGGGATGAACTTGTCGAGCGTGATGTAGAGTTCCGAGCGGTCCTGGCTCGGCCCCGAGATGATCAGCGGCGTCCGCGCCTCGTCGACGAGGATCGAATCGACCTCGTCGACGATGGCGAAGTTGTGCCCGCGCTGCATCATCTCGTCGATCGTCGCGCGCATGTTGTCGCGCAGGTAGTCGAAGCCGAGCTCGTTGTTGGTGGCATAGGTGATGTCGGCGCGGTAGGCCTCGCGCTTCTCGTCGGCGGACTGGTACGGATAGACGACGCCGGTGGTCATGCCGAGCTGGGCATAGACCTTGCCCATCCACTCCGCGTCGCGCTTGGCGAGGTAGTCGTTGACGGTGACGATATGCACGCCCTTGCCGGAAAGCGCGTTGAGATAGGCCGGGAAGGTCGCGACCAGCGTCTTGCCCTCGCCGGTCTTCATCTCGGCGATGTTGCCCTGATGCAGGAAGATCCCGCCCATGAGCTGCACGTCGAAGGCGCGCAGGCCCAAGGCCCGCCGCGCCGCCTCGCGGCAATTGGCGAAGGCTTCGACGAGAACGGAGTCGAGGCTCTCGCCGGACTGGACGCGCTTGGCCAGCGCCGCGGTCCTGTCCTTGATCGCCGCATCGCTCAGCGCCTGGAATTCCGGCTCGAGCGCATTGATCTTTTCCACCAGCGGGTGGACCGACTTGACCTTGCGGTCGTTCGGCGTGCCGAAGACCTTCTTCGCGATGGTTCCGAGGCCCAGCATGTTTTCTCCGCTCGGGTTCGACTGATAGACTCCGGTGAAACGCGGCCTTGCCGCCATCCTTCGCTATGCCTAGAACGGCGGCGGAAAAAAGCGCGGCAAGCCTTCACTGGACCATGGCGATGTAAGGGTCTGCCGGGCGATAGTCAACGCCGCCGCCTGCGGCGACCCATGAGGAGTTGTCAAGATGCTGAAACCGGCCCCCGTCCTCGGCGCTATCGCGCTGTCGCTGGCGCTCACGGCTGCGGCCCGCGCCGCCGAACCCACCGCCGACACCGTCGTGGCCACCGTCAACGGCACCGAGATCACGCTCGGCCACATGATCGCCCTGCGCGACGCACTGCCGGCGCAGTATCTGCAACTCGACGACCGGACGCTGTTCGACGGCATCCTCGACCAGATCATCCAGCAGGTGGCGCTGGCCGCGCCCGCCGAGGCCGAACTGCGCAAGCGCGACGCGCTGACGCTGGACAACCAGCGCCGCACCTATCTGGCCGGCGTCACGCTGGACGAGACCGCCACCGCGGCGGTGACCGAGGAGAGACTCGAGGAACTCTTCAACGAGAAATACGCCGCCCAGGAGCCGGGCCGCGAATACAATGCCGCCCATATCCTCGTCGAAACCGCGGATGAGGCGACGGCGATCAAGGCGGAGCTCGACGGCGGCGACGATTTCGCGGCGCTCGCCAAGGAGAAGTCCACCGGCCCCTCGGGTCCGAATGGCGGCGATCTCGGCTGGTTCGGCGTCGGCATGATGGTCAAGCCCTTCGAGGAAGCGGTTATCGCGCTCGAGCCCGGCCAGGTCTCCGACCCGGTCGAGACCCAGTTCGGCTGGCATGTCATCAAGCTCAACGAGGTCCGCACAGCGGCCGCGCCGACGATCGAGGACGTGCGCGACGAACTCGCCGGCGAATTGCAGGGCGCCGCGGTCGAGGCCATGGTGACCGAACTCACCGAATCCGCCGAGATCGCGAAGATGGTCGAGGACATCGACCCGGCGATCCTCAAGAATACCGAACTGCTCGATAACTGACATCCGCCAAACGGGGGACCGACATGGCCAGGAAGGACGACGACTGGAAGGCCGAAGCGAAGAAGCTGAAGGACCAGATCAAGCGACTGCGCAAGACGATCGAAGAGCGCCTGCTTCCCGCCGTCGGCGAGACCGTCGAGGCGAGCGTCGATGCCGTCATCGACGCGGTGGCCTCGGGCGCCGAGGCGGTCTCGGCTCGGGTCAAGCAGCCCAATCCGGTCTCGCCGCTGGCGCCGAAAGAGGGCTTTCCGGCGCTGCCGAGAATCGCGGGGGTGGAGTTCGCCGCCGTCGAGGCCGGGGTGCGCTACAAGAACCGCAAGGACGTGATGCTGGTGCGGCTCGCGCCCGGCACCGCGATCGCCGGCGCCTTCACGCGGTCCTCGACGCGCGCGGCCTGCATCCTCGACTGCCAGGCCAAGCTGAAAGCGAAGCCGGGCCCGGAGGACGGCGCCGCGATCGTGGTGAATTCCGGCAATGCCAACGCCTTCACCGGCAGGCTCGGGCAGGACTCCGTCGATGCCGTGACCGACAGCGTCGCCACGGCGCTCGGGATTCCGGCCGCCCGGGTCTTCTCCTCCTCGACCGGCGTCATCGGCGAACCGCTGCCGCATGAACGGATCACCGAGAAGCTGGGCGAGCTCAGGGCGGCGTTGTCGGAGGACGGCATCGAGATGGCCGCCCGCGCGATCATGACGACCGACACCTTCCCCAAGGGTGCGGCTGCCGAGATCGAGGGCGAGGGCGGGCCGATCCGCATCGCCGGCATCGCCAAGGGCTCGGGCATGATCGCGCCGGACATGGCGACGATGCTGGTCTACATCTTCACCGATGCGAAGATCTCCGCCGCCAACTTGCAGAAGATGGTCTTGCGCCAGGTCGACGACACGTTCAACGCGATCACCGTGGACAGCGACACCTCGACCTCCGACGCGCTGATCGTCGCCGCCACGGGCAAGAGCGCGGCCGCGGAGATCGGTGACCTGCGCGGCAAGACCGCGCGCGCCTTCGAGGCCGCGCTTCGCTCGGTCATGATGGACCTCGCCCACCAGGTCGTGCGCGACGGCGAGGGGGCGACGAAGTTCGTCGAGGTGCGCGTCACCGGCGCCGCCGACGCCGCCGACGCCCACCGCATCGCGATGGCCATCGCCAACTCGCCGCTCGTCAAGACCGCGATCGCCGGCGAGGACCCGAACTGGGGCCGCGTCGTCGCCGCGGTGGGCAAGTCCGGCGCCCGTGCAAACCGCGACCGCCTGTCGATCCGCTTCGGCGACCTCCTCCTCGCCGAGAACGGCTGGCGCAGCCCCGACTATTCCGAGGAGGCGGCGGCGGCCTACATGAAGGGCGAGGAACTGGTGATCGCGGTCGATCTCGGTCTCGGCAAGGCCGCGAAGAGCGTCTGGACCTGCGACCTCACGCATCGCTACATCGACATCAACGCCGACTACCGGTCATGAAGGATGCGGGCGCGGCGGTGAAGGTGGTCCTGGTCTCGGCGGTGGCGCTCATCGACCCCGACGGCCGCGTGCTTCTGGCGCGGCGGCCGGCGGGGAAGTCGATGGCGGGCCTGTGGGAGTTTCCCGGCGGCAAGGTTGAGCCGGGGGAGACGCCCGAGGCTGCGCTGATCCGCGAACTGCACGAGGAACTCGGCATCGACACCTGGAAGAGCTGCCTCGCGCCGCTGACCTTCGCCAGCCATGCCTACGAGGATTTCCACCTCCTCATGCCGGTCTTTGCCTGCCGGAAATGGCAGGGCGTTCCGCATTCGCGCGAGGGCCAGGAACTCGCCTGGGTCCGCGCGAAGGACCTGCGCAACTACCCGATGCCACCCGCCGACCTGCCGCTGATCCCCGTGCTGCGAGACTGGTTGTAGATTTAATATTTCAAAATTCCGCCTTGGATCGCAACAATTTATCGCAAGACCGTTACCGCCGGGGAAATTTTGTTTCCAATGCGTCAATAATACCGCTACAAAGCCTGCGAGGCGTCGGTTATCTGTTAGCGATTGGAAACGGAAACTTGCGCAGCCCGCGGGTTGGGGAGTTCATGCGATGCTGCAGACCATCACTCTCGGAAGTTGTGTCTCCGTTCAAGGGGTATTCGAGCGTCAACTCGACAACGGCAAGATACTGGTCCGGGTCGGCAAACTCGTCTTCGAGGGCTACCCGGTCACGAAAAAGGTCGCCTGACCCCAGGCGACCTTTCATCTTCTACCTGCAGGGAGGCCGCCGGCCTCCCGTTTTCTTGCCCCAGCCGCGCCGGCGAGGTCAGACGAGCGTCCGCTCGACTTCCTCGCGCTCGAAGATCTCGATGACATCGTTCGGGCGGATGTCGTCGTAATTCTCGAAGGCCATGCCGCATTCCTGGCCGGACTGGACTTCCTTGACCTCGTCCTTGAAGCGCTTGAGCGTCTTCAGCGTGCCCTCGTGGATCACCACGTCGTCGCGCAGCAGCCGCACCCCGGCCGAACGTCGCGCCACGCCTTCGGTGACGAGGCAGCCCGCGACCTTGCCGACGCCGGAGACCTTGAAGACCTCCTTGATCTTGGCATAGCCGATGAAGGTCTCGCGCACCTCGGCCTTGAGAAGCCCCGATGCCGCCGCCTTCACGTCGTCGACGAGGTCGTAGATCACCGAATAGTAGCGGATCTCCACGCCCTTCTGGTTCGCGGCGGCCCGCGCCGGCGCGTTGGCGCGGACGTTGAAGCCGATGACCGGGGCACCGGAGGCCTCGGCGAGGCCGATATCCGATTCGGTGATCGCGCCGACGCCGTAGTGCAGCACCCGGACGCGGACCTCGTCGTTGCCGATCTTTTCCATCGCCTGGACGATGGCCTCGGCCGAGCCCTGAACGTCGGCCTTCACCACGATCGGCAGTTCGGCGATGTCCTTGTCTTCCTTGGCCTTGGCCATCAGCTGCTCGAGCGTCGTCGCGGCGCCGGCGGCGGCGCGCTTGTCCTTCGCGGCCTGTTCGCGGTAATCGGCGATCTCGCGCGCCTGCGCCTCGGTCTCGACGACGTTGAGGACGTCACCCGCCTCGGGCGTGCCGTTGAGGCCGAGCACCTCGACCGGCACCGACGGCCCGGCCTCGGTCACCCGCTCGCCCTTGTCGTTGATCAGCGCGCGGACCTTGCCCCACTGTTCGCCGACGACGAAG
>JBFKMA010000034.1:0-12274 GCA_041630175.1 Albidovulum sp. | reverse complement strand
GCTGATCATCCTCTCAAACCAGCTATGGATCGTCGGCTTGGTAGGCCATTACCCCACCAACTACCTAATCCAACGCGGGCTAATCCAAAGGCGATAAATCTTTCCCCCGAAGGGCACATACGGTATTACTCTCAGTTTCCCGAGGCTATTCCGTACCTTTGGGCATATTCCCACGCGTTACTAACCCGTCCGCCGCTAGACCCGAAGGTCCCGCTCGACTTGCATGTGTTAGGCCTGCCGCCAGCGTTCGTTCTGAGCCAGGATCAAACTCTCAAGTTGAAAGCGCGTTACCGCGCTATCCTTGACGTTCGAACCTCTGCACATCTGCATCCGGCTTGCGACCGGATGTCTACCGTTTGATGCACATCGTTCCAAGGGAACGAAGTCCATACAAACAGTGAAGCTGACACCTTCATCATCGGGCGAACCCTAGAAGGCCGATATGCAGCGTTTGTCCATCGATAGGACCAAACCGCCCACATATCTCTTCAGTAACCAGCAATGTCAAAGAGCAGGAGAGACAAAATCAACCGGAGGCGCCGTTTCTTCTTGGCGCGCCCGCCTGCTTGTCAACTCGTTTTTCCGTCCAACGATCCAGCGTCGCCGCCGTCCCGTCCCCCGCAGCAGCCTGCGCCGCTTCGGTGAAGGGGTGTTTACGGATCACAGACGACCTCCGCAAGTGCTTTTTTGCGAAAACTTGTACTTTTCGTCGGAGGGCGCCTCGCGCCCTTGGCGGGATGGGGGCTGGCCGGTCCAGAACCGCTCGGATTCAGCCCCGAACGGGGCGATTCATGCCATTTCGGGTCCTGGCCCCTCCGAGAAACCGCCCCACCACCAGCCAGCAGCCGCGCCTTTCGCTCGGTTCGCCCCCACGCTTCAGCGCCGGATTCGCGCTCAGGCGCCCGAATCCCCCGCGGCGATGGAAACGTTCCGCGCCGAGTCGGGCGCGGAACGATCCTTGAAAGACCCTCCCCGGCCGTAATCCGCGGCCGTCGACGCCGCTGCAGAATGCACCGAGTTCCGCAAAGCGGCGAATTGCTGGTGCGGCACGCGACGATTCGGCAGAATCCGGAGACGCTGGCGGACCGGGAGCGCTCGAATCGGCCGGCTGAACTGGGAGCGCGGCGCGGCGGAGGTCAGGCGCAGCCAACTCGACAGCATGGCGGCGCCCATCGGTGCTGGCGCGATCAGGCCGGCGACGGGCTTACAAACGCCGCGCTCCCGGTGTAGGAATTTCCCGATCTTGATCGCCGGATGCTGTGAACTGGGAGCCGTATCAGCCCCTCCGCGGACCGCGACGCCGTCGCAAGGTTCCACACGGCGTCGGCCTGAAAACCGAGAAGGGCCCGTCCCCGTGCAGAAAGCCGCAACACGACAGTTCCTCGCCGCAGCGAATGCCGACTGGAGCCCGCGCGACGGAGTGCCCATGAAGGGCCGCGTCATCGCCCATCTCCGGGAGCCGGAAACCGGCGATCATGTAGCATGTGCCGATCTCCCGCATGAAATCGACCTCCTGGAAATGCCGCGAGGAAAGCCGCCGCTGTTCGTGTCCTACTTCACCGAGAACACACCCTACGAGGCGCTGGCGGCACGGCTTCGGGCATCGCTCGACCGGCTCGGGCTGCCGCACCGGATCGAAGGGATCCCGTCACGCGGCAGTTGGGTGGCCAATACCGGCCTGAAGGCCGGATTCATCGAGCGGGTCTGGCAGGGCAGCGACGGCCCCATCTGCTGGATCGACGCGGATGCCGAAATGCTGCGCGTGCCGCATGTCGTCTTCGACAACCCGTTCGATTTCGCGATCGTGCGGCGCCACGGCTGGTACGACATTTCCAGCTTCGTGTATCTGGGCAAGTCCGATGCGGCCGGGCGGCTGGTCTCGGACTGGGCGCGGATCTGCCGCGAGCATCCGAATGTATGGGACCAGGTTCTGCTGACGCTGGCCTGGCATCGGACGGCACGGGATACGGCGATGGCAAGCCTGTGGCTCAATGACGGCATCTTCCGCTTTCCGCGCCCCAGGGTCCGCGATCTCCGCGACCAGTTCCTCTATTATCCGTTCAAGCGGAAGATCCGCCCCTTCGTCGACCAGAAGCAGGCGTCCCGAAACCTGAAGTCGTTCATCGACGCGTCGAAGAAGCGCCCGGACGAGTTCGGTTCGGACGATGTCGCGGCGGCATTCCGCCAGGCCCTGGTACAGTACGATTTCGGCTTCGACGCCCGGATCGAAACCATTTTCGACACCCGGGCGCCCGGCACACGATCTTCCCCGGGAATCGGCGCATGACCGTTCTGACCGACGAATTCCTGTTCGTTCACGAGCCCAAATCCGCCGGGCGTTCGATCACCAAGATGCTCGGCGGCGAAACCCCCGGCATCCCAACGCATGTGCCCTTGCGGGCTCTGCGCGGGACCGGGATCGACGACCGCTTCACTTTCGGTTTCGTGCGCAATCCGTGGGACAGAATGGTCTCGCTCTACAACTTCATCTGCCAGAAGAAGCTGCAGTCGTTCGAAAGCGCCGAATATCAGCAGTCGGCACGCGAGATGGGCTTCAAGCGCTGGCTCACGGAGGACGCGTTCTTCATGGACCAGGATCGTCACTGGCGGACCGAAACTCTCCCCCCGATGCAAAGGCGCTCGCAGTTGTTCTGGCTGGACGGTTGCCGGTTCATCGGCAAGGTTGAAACGATCGAGGCCGATTTCCGGACGATCCGCGATGCGATCGGACAAAAGCGCGGGCTGTCCCGCCAGCTCCGACCGCAATTCAGGGTTCCAAAGATCAACACCTCGCGGCGAAGCGAACACGAAAGCTACTACGACGCCGAGAGCCGGGCATTCGTTGCGGAGCATTTCCGCCCGGAAATAGAACGCTTTGGCTATGGCTTTTGACATGACGAAGCGTGCAGTGTCGCGGAACTCGCGCTGAACGAGAGACCCTCCCCATGGCGCCCAGACGCAAATCGAGACTCCAGCGGCTCCTGTCGTTCAACCAGCACCGCAAGCGCTGGGGCGCAGCCCGGCATGCGGAGCCGGCGCCGGACCTCACCGCGATGAAAGCGCGGATCATCGATCTCGGAACGCCGCAACAGACGCGCGGATCGGAGAAGGCGCTCGATCAGCATCTCGAAAACCTTCGGCGCGAGTTCTCGGGGCAGTCGGAGCTGTTCTGGCACCACGCCAGGCTGATCGTGCTGATCCGCCGGGAATATCGGCCTGCCGAGACCTACGCGCAGTTCCGCGCGCTGTGGGACGCCGAAGCCGAATATCTCTGCGAGAACCTCAATATCCGCTGGCTCGTCTCGGCGACCGACACGTTTGCCGATCACGATCCGGAGCCGCAGGTGCGCGCCGTGGCGATGATGGCCTCGCTGTTGACCAACGTGGTCAAGATCCACGAGAGCGAGCGCCATGTCAGCCATGCCGCCGATCTCGCGCCCGATCCCGCCCGCATCGAGCGTCTGCAAAGCCAGCTCGTGCCGCTTTTCGAGGGCATGTCCGTCTTCACCGTCGGCACCGACGACACCTTGCGCAACATGTACTGGCGGCTCGAGCCGTTCTTCGGCATCGGTCCGGTCGGTCCGATCCTGAGGACGATCTGGGACCGGTTCCAGGTCGAGGACACGGTGTTCGCCCGGCTGCGCGAACTGCACCGCCGCGATCGCACGGGGTGGTGGAGGGACGAAAGCTAGCTGCCCGCGCCGGCGAAGTCACCGGGATCGAGGCGGACCTCGCGCCGCTCCGCATGGTGGGCATGGGCGAGCGCGCGCAGCGCCATCCTCAGCTGCGCGCCGACCCTGCGGAGGCGGAAGCCCGGCGCGCGCCTGTCGTTGGCCGCCGCCTTGCCGGCATCGATCACCGATTGCGTCTCGATCGGCGGAGCGACGCCGTAAGCGGCACAGCGATCCAGCTGCACTGCGCAGGCCGGCTCGACCTGGTAGCTCCACAGTTCATAGGCCTTGCAGATCATCGCGTCGGCGAGGCCCGCCTGCCGTTCGGCGCGCGCCAGCAGCTTGCGCGCGCCTTCCGGCCACAGCACGTAGGCGGCGGCGCCGCTCCGGTCCTGATAGAGCCGCCGCAGGTCCAGACCGGGGGCCATGGCACGGCTGGCCCGCGACAGGATCTTGCGCCGTTTCCGGACTTCGAGCGTGAGGTGGTCCACGCCGTCGCATGTCTCGAGCGCGGACAGTAGCGCCGGAACACGATTCGACAGAACCGCATCATCCTCGAGGACCAGCGCCGGCCGCCCGTCCCGGACCACCCGCTTCCACGCGGCGACATGGCTGAGCAGGCACGCCTTCTCGGTCTCCTTCAACGGCCGTTCCCAAGTGTTCCAGTAGTCCGGACTGCCGGACCGAGACGCCTGCTCGGCGGTTACGGCCGCGATCCTCTCGTAACCCAGGCCAAGCGCATCCATCTGTTGCGCCATGAAGGCCATGCGCCGGTCCGAGGTCTCCAGATTGATGATCAGGCAGTCCAATGATCCGCTCCGCTTGCCCCGGGGACGACTGGCCCCTTGCGCTGGCGTAGATCAAATGCGGCCCCGATTGAACCGCAAAGAAGCTGCGAAGCCGGGCCGGTCAAGCCGGCATCCGATCAGGTGCGCGACCGTCGGCGCTGCGAGAGGTAGACGAGCGCGAGCAGCACAAGGCCCACCGGGTAGACGAGCTCCTTCGGCGGCAGGCCGGACACCTCGATGTCGACCGCGGTGACGATGTCGCCGAAATCTATTCCGGCCTCCCGCGCCGGCCCGGTGAAGGCGACCGCGCTCACCACCCAGCGGGCGTCGTCGCCCTGCGTCAGCGCCAGGCCGAAGGCGCCCTGCAGGCGTCGGGCCTCCGCTTCCGGCGCGCGCAGCGCGAAGAGCTTGAAGCGGTCGCCATAGGCGGTCTCGCGGGTGACGTGGAAACGCACGATCCGCCCCGGCTCGGGCACGATCTCGCCGCTGGCGATGACCGAAGCCGGCACCGGCGCGAAGGGCGGATAGAGCCGGTCCATGAACAGGCTCGGGCGGAACAGCGCGAGGATCACGAGGACGAGCGCCGCGCTTTCCCAAAGCCGGTTGCGGACCAGCATCCAGTTCTGGGTGAGCGAGGCGAAGGCGAGGATCGCCAGCAGCGATACCGCGAAGACCAGGAGCGCGTGCCACAGGCTATCGACCCCGATCAGCAGGAGCGTCGGGTTGAAGATGAACACCACCGGCAGGATCGCGGTGCGGATGTCGTAAAGGAACGACTGCACCCCGGTCCGCAAGGGCGAGGCGCCCGAGATCGCCGAGGCGGCGAAGGCGGCAAGGCAGACGGGCGGCGTCGAATCGGCGAGGAGCCCGAAGAACAGCACGTAAAGATGCACCGCGATCAGCGGCAGGACGAGCCCCGCGGCGCTGCCAAGCTCGACCAGCACCCCGGCCATCAGCGAAGCGACGACGAGGTAGTTGGCGGTTGTCGGCAGGCCCATGCCGAGGAGGATGCACAGAACCGCCGTCAGCCCGAGCAGGATATAGACATTGCCGCCGGCGATGGTCTCCATCACCCCGATCAGCGCGTTGGAAAGCCCGGTCGAGGACACCGAGCCGACGATAATGCCGGCCGCGCCCACCGCGATGGCGATGCCGACCATGTTGCGCGCACCAGCGATCATGCCCCAGAGGCAATCTTCGAAGCCCTGCCGCAGCGCCCTCCCCATCCGCGACCCGCCGGCCCGCGCCTCGCGGATCACCGGGCGTCCGAGGATGATCGCGAAGATCGCGAGGATCGCGTAGAAGACGGCGCTGGCCGGGCTCCAGCGCTCGACGATCAGGAGATAGACCAGCACCGCGAGCGGCACGAGATAGTGCAGCCCCGCGCGGAAGGTCCTGCCCAGGGGCGGGATCTCGGACGCCGGCAGGCCGCGCAGGCCGAGCTTCAGCGCCTCGAGATGCGAGATGTAAAGGAGCGCCATGTAGCTGATCACCGCCGGGATGAAGGCGGCCTTGATCACCTCGAAATAGGAGATGCCGACGAACTCGGCGATGATGAAGGCCGCGGCCCCCATGATCGGCGGCATCAGCTGGCCGTTGGTCGAGGCCGCGACCTCGATCGCCCCGGCCTTCACCGCGGGCAGGCCGGTCTTGCGCATCACCGGGATCGTGAAGGTGCCGGTCGTCACCACATTGGCGATCGAGGAGCCCGAGATCATGCCGGTCATGCCTGAGGCGAGGATCGCCGCCTTGGCCGGCCCGCCGCGCAGCCGGCCGACCATCGCGAAGGCGAGGTCGAGGAAATACTGTCCGGCGCCGGCCCGCTCCAGGAGCGCGCCGAAGAACACGAAGAGGAACACGAAACTGACCGAGACGCTGAGCGGGATGCCGAAGACCGCCTCGCCGCCGAGCCATTGGTAGCCGATCAGCCGCTCGAGCGAGAGGCCCTTGTGCGAGATCACGAGCGGCATCTGCTGGCCGAAGACCGAATAGAGCAGGAAGAGCGTGCAGACGATCACCAAAGGCACGCCGATCGCGCGGCGCGTCGCTTCGAGCAGGACGAGAATGCCGATGCCGCCGAGGATCGCCTCGACCGGGATCGAGAGTCCGGCGAGGCGCCATTCGAAGAGCACGCCCTGGCGCCGCACGAGGCCGTCGTAGCCGAAGAAGAGATAGAGCGCGGCGCCGACGGCAATGAGCGCCAGCGCGATGTCGTACCACGGAACCGGCCGCTCGCGATGGTGGTGCCGCGCCGGGAAGATCAGGAAGGCGAGCGTGAGGCCGAAGGCCAGATGCACGGCGCGCGCCGGCACGTCGGTGATGATGCCGACGCCGTACATGAACGGCAGCGGCGAGGCGATCCAGAGCTGGAACAGCGACCAGAGCACCGCGATCGCGCCGATGACGCGGCCCAGCACCGGCCCTTCGCTGCGCGCGCCGCTCACGAGATCGAGCGCCTCGGCGGCGGGCACGATCATGCCACCCGCCGCAGTCTCATCACGCGCGCCAGGTTCGGTTGTCATTCGGGCGCACGCCGGTCAGGGCGGGCGCCCCCGCCGCGGCGGCGGGCGCCGGACCGCGTGGCCAAGATCCTACCAGCCCTTCTCGTCATAGTAGCGCTGCGCGCCCGGATGGACCGGCGCCGACAGGGCGTCGGTGATCATGTTGGCGGGGTCGAGATTGGCGAAGGCCGGATGCAGCGAGCGGAAGTCGTCGAGATTCTCGAACACCGCCCGCGTGACCTCGTAGACAACGTCATCGGGCACGGTGGCGCTGGTCACGAAGGTCGCCATGACGCCGAAGGTCGTCACGTCCTCGGCGGTCGTGAAGTAGGTGCCGGCCGGGATCGTGGTGAAGGCGTAGTAATCGTTCTCCGCCACCAGTTTCTGCGCCACCGGGTCGTCGCTCATGTCGACGATGTAGGCCTCGCAGCCATCGGTCGCCACCGCGACGCCGGCATTGGGAACGCCGACCGTATAGCCGAAGGCGTCGATATTGCCGTCACAAAGGGCGCTCGCCTGCTCCGTCGAGGTGAGTTCGGTCGCGACGGCGAAATCCGCCACCGTCCAGCCGTGACCCGCGATCAGCTCCTCGGTGGTGCCGCGCTGGCCCGAACCGGGATTGCCGATATTGAAGCGTTTGCCCCGGAGATCCTCCCAGGACATGATCCCGGAATCCTTGGCGGCGACGATCTGGTAGGGCTCGGCATGGACGCTGAACACGGCCCTGAGATCGGGGCAGGCGTTGACCCGGTCGGGCGCAGAGCCGTGATAGGCATGGAACTGCCAGTCGGACTGGGCCACGCCGAAATCGAGCTCACCGGCGCAGATCTGCCCGATATTGTAGGTCGACCCCGCCGTCGACGGCGCCGAGCATCTGAGCCCGTGCTGGCGCCCCTCGGAGCGGCCCTCCGCCGCCTCCTTGTGGACCATGCGGCAGACCGAGTTGCCGACGACGAAGTAGACGCCGGTCGGGCCGCCGGTGCCGACCGTGATGAACCGCGTCTCCTGCGCGGCGCTCGGGCCCGCGGCGACAGCGAGGCCCGCTGCGACTACGCCTGCGACATGCAGCTTTGCGTGCTTGAATTCCATTTCTCCCTCCCTGCTTGTCCGGGATGAGCCCCGGAGCCACGCGAAACACCTCCTCGAACCCCCGGCGCTCACGCGCGCGGCAGGTTCGGAACCGTTCCGCTTCCCGCGCCGATCAACTGCGGCGGGAAACTTGGTCTTGGAGCGAAGGATGTCGTTTTCCTGGCGGCCATACCAACGGCGTCACCGCCGGCAAAGGCCATGTAGTCGCGAGGCTTCGACCCGTCCGGATTCTTGTCGCTCGGAGCCACCCTGCGCGCCAATTGACCGGCACCGCAAAGTCTAGCCGAAACCGCGTTTTTTGTAAATGGAAACAGCGGGTATGCGGCATTTGCGCAGCAATTCGGACCGCCATTCCGTACACGCGGAAACCGGCTCGGCTTCCCTGGCGTGGTTCAGACTTGCAGGTCCGGCACGGCGGGCGCAGTTTCACCCCGCGGCCTGCCGGCACCTCGACAGGGCGCCATGCAGGCGGTCACTTCGCCGCGTAGTCGCGGATGACGAAATGCTTGGTGGTGGTTTCGATCACGTTCCAGAAGCCGCGAAACCCGTTCGGGATCAGGAAGGAATCGCCTGCGCGGAATTCCTGCACCGTTCCGGTGTCCGAGATCAGTTCGATATGGCCCGAGAGCAGCACGCAGAATTCGTCGCGGTCGGTGAAGGCATGCCACTTGCCCGGGGTGCTGGTCCAAGTGCCCGCGATCAGCGTGCCATCGGCGCTTTCGTAGCGCATCGCAGTCTGGTGATGCGGATCGCCGGCGACGACCCGGTTCGGCAGATCCGCCAGACGCCGGGCCTGGGTCTCGACGGGATCTGCGAAATCGATGACGGGTTTTGCCATCTCGGCCTCCTAGCCTGTGAAGTAGGTGATGCCGACGAGGATGAAGCCGGCGATGAAGATCGTCTCGGCGACGATCAGGATGATGGCCTGGCCGCCCACGTCGACGATCGTGCGCAGCGATGTCTTCATCCCGACCGCCGCGATCGAAACCAGGAGCGCCCAGCGCGAGAGATCGCCGAGCACATCCTGCAGGAAGGCCGGGATCAGGCCGAAGGAATTGACCGCGGCAAGCAGCAGGAACATCAGCACGAAGAACGGGATCAGCGGCGGGCGCTTGCCGGAGCCGGCCTCTCCCCCCGCCGCGAAGGTGCGGATCAGGAGCGAGAAGACCAGCACAACCGGGGCGAGCGTGGTGACGCGGATCAGCTTGACGAGCGTCGCGGTGTCGCCGGTTTCCTGCGACACGGAGAAGCCCGCGCCGACGACCTGGGCGACGTCGTGGATCGTGCCGCCAAGGAAGACCCCGGTCGCCCGGTCATCCAGCGCGAGGGTCTGGGTAATGATCGGATAGACGATCATGGCCAGGGTGCTCAGCACCGTCACCGACAGGACGGTGAAGATCAGGTTGCGCTCGGAATGCTCGTTCTTCGGCAGCACCGCGGCGATGGCCATCGCCGCCGAGGCGCCGCAGATGGCGACCGACCCGCCGGTCAGCAGCGCGAAACGCCAGCCGCGGCCGAGGAGCTTCGCGCCGAGAAGCCCGAAGAGGATGGTCAGGACCACGCCCGCGATCACCAGCATGATCAGCTGCGGCCCGAGCCCGATGATCAGCTCGACACTGATGCGCGCGCCCAAAAGCGCCACGCCGATGCGC
Source organism: Albidovulum sp. (assembly GCA_041630175.1). GTDB lineage: Bacteria > Pseudomonadota > Alphaproteobacteria > Rhodobacterales > Rhodobacteraceae > Albidovulum. The sequence goes on along the minus strand of JBFKMA010000034.1, from coordinate 2,573 downwards.
AGCACGGTGCGCGAGGTGAAGGCGATGCCCGCGACACAGCGTCCCTCCTCGGCGAGGAAGTGGAACGCGATGCCGAGCAAGAGCGCCATCAGCATCGCCGGGGCGCCGTAATGCTCCGACAGGAACTGTGCCGCGACCGCGACCACGACCGAGACGAAGAACCCGTATCCGTTGCCGGAGAGGAAGGTCTGGATCCGGCCGAACGGTGTGGTCGGATTGGTTTGGGCGGTTGACATGGCAATTCTCCGGCGTCGCTCCGGCGATCGGGGCGGTCTCAGTAGGATGGTTCAGGGTGGAGGGGCGGCGCGCGGCCGCCCCTCCCTGTCTTGAAGGCTCAGTCGACCTGCTGCGGGCGCATGTCTTCCTTGCGGATACCGGCCACGGAAACCGGCTTCTTCATCGCGTCGCGGCGGAACGGCTCGCCCAGTTCCTGGTTGAGCACAACCTCGATGAAGGTCGTCACGCCGTCCTGCATCTGCTCCTTGACCGCGGTGCGCAGCGCCTCGGTCAGTTGCTCCATGCTGGTTGCCTGCACGCCCTTCAGGCCGCAGCCCTCGGCGATCTTGGCGTAGTTGACGTCCAGGTTCAGTTCGGTGCCGACGAAGTTGTCGTCGAACCAGAGCGTCGAGTTGCGCTTCTCCGCGCCCCACTGGTAGTTGCGGAACACGATCTGGGTGATCGCCGGCCATTCGCCGCGCCCGATGGCGGTCAGCTCGTTCACCGCGATGCCGAAGGCGCCGTCGCCCGCGAAACCGACGACCGGCACGTCCGGGCAGCCGATCTTGGCGCCGACGATCGCAGGCAGACCGTAGCCGCAGGGGCCGAAGAGACCCGGCGCCAGGTATTTGCGGCCCTCTTCGAAGGACGGATAGGCATTGCCGATCGCGCAGTTGTTGCCGATGTCGGACGAGATGATCGCGTTCTTCGGCAGCGCCGCCTGGATCGCGCGCCACGCCATGCGGGGGCTCATCCATTCCGGCTTGGCCGCACGGGCGCGCTCGTTCCAGGACGTGCCCGGATCGTCCTGCTCGTGATCCATCGAAGTCAGCTCCTGCGCCCAGGCCGACTTGGTCCTGGCGATCAGCGCCTTGCGCTCGGCGCGGCCGCCGTCGCCGGCGCTGTCGGAGAGCTTCGCCAGGATCGAGGTCGCGACCTTTCTCGCGTCGCCGACGATGCCGACGCTGACCTTCTTGGTCAGGCCGATCCGGTCGGGATTGATGTCGACCTGGATGATCTTCGCATCCTTCGGCCAGTAGTCGATGCCGTAGCCCGGCAGGGTCGAGAACGGGTTGAGCCGGGTGCCGAGCGCCAGCACCACATCGGCCCTGGAAATCAGCTCCATCCCGGCCTTCGAGCCGTTATAGCCCAACGGCCCCGCGAACAGCGGATGCGAGCCGGGGAAGGCGTCGTTGTGCTGGTAGCCGACGCAGACCGGGGCATCGAGCCGCTCGGCGAGCTTGATCGTGTCGCCGATGGCGCCGGCGAGAACCACGCCCGCGCCGTTCAGGATGACCGGGAACTTTGCCGAGGAGAGAAGGTCGGCGGCAGTCTGCAGCGCCGCCTCGCCGCCCGCGGGGCGTTCGAATTCGACGATCTCCGGCAGATCGATGTCGATGACCTGCGTCCAGAAATCGCGCGGCATGTTGATCTGCGCGGGCGCCGAGGCGCGCTTGGCCTGCAGGATCACCCGGTTCAGCACCTCGGCCACGCGGGACGGGTCGCGCACCTCCTCCTGGTAGGCGACCATGTCCTCGAAGAGCTTCATCTGCTCGACTTCCTGGAAGCCGCCCTGCCCGATCGTCTTGTTCGCCGCCTGCGGCGTGACCAGGAGCAAGGGCGTGTGGTTCCAGTAGGCGGTCTTCACGGCGGTGACGAAGTTGGTGATGCCCGGACCGTTCTGGGCGATCATCATGCTGACCTTGCCGGTCGCACGGGTATAGCCGTCGGCCATCATCCCGCCCGAGCCTTCATGCGCGCAGTCCCAGAAGGTGATCCCGGCTTTGCCGAACAGGTCCGAGATCGGCATCATCGCCGAGCCGATGATCCCGAACGCATGTTCGATTCCATGCCGCTGCAGGACCTTCACGAAGGCTTCTTCGGTGGTCATCTTCATGCGCGCGCTCCCTGGATTGCAGGCCGTTTCGCGGGGCCCTGACCCCGTGGAACCTGTTTCTACGCCGGGAGGCACCGGCCCCGTAGGGCCAGTCAGGACACCTGATTAGGTCCAGTTTCGCGCAAAGCGCCGGCGATGAGCGCGATCCCTTCCGGGATGCGGCTCTGGGCGATCGAGGAATAGGCGATGCGGAAATAGTTGCGCGGTGCCGTGCCCGGCGCGAAGAAGATCCGCCCGGGCTCGATCAGCACGCCCCGGCCCCGGAGCCGAACCGCAAGCAGATCGGTATCGACCGATGCCGGCGCGCGCATCCAGAAACTCGACCCGCCGAAGCCCCCCTGCCCGGCGATCACGAGGTCTTGGGCGCGGATCGCCTCGTCCATCGTGGTGCGGCGGCGCTTGTAGGCCTGGTTCAGCCGGTTGATCAGCGCGTCGTAGTGCCCCTGCGACAGGAAGTAGG
>JBFKMA010000033.1:0-12476 GCA_041630175.1 Albidovulum sp. | reverse complement strand
CGGTATCCTTCTCGATCTCGGGCAGAAGAATTTCCGCGAGACCGGAATTGGCGAAGGAGGTGGTGACGGCCAACTTGAGCTCTTCGGCCCCGGCCGAAGTCGCGAACCAGAGCGCCGAGAGGGCGGCAAAGGCGGTCTTCAGTTTCATGGCAACAGGTCTCCGTTTATGTGGGCCATTGCCTCCGGCGTGCCCGGCCCGGCAAAGAACGTCTCCCCGGTCCCGGTCTCGTGCAGCCGGCCGTCGAAGAGGAACAGGATGTCGTCGGCGAGGCGCCGGGCCTGGCCGACATTGTGGGTGGACATGACGATCCGCGTGCCCCGGTCGCGCACCGCGATCAGGATCGCCTCGATCTCGCGCATCGAATGCATGTCGAGGTTGGCGCAGGGCTCGTCGAGGAACAGAACCTCGGGCGCCCGGATCAGCGCGCGCGCCAGCGCCATCTTCTGGCGCTCGCCGCCCGACAGCACGTTCACCGGGGCGCTGAGCGTGACGTCGAGGCCGACCGCCTCGGCCTCCTTCTCGGCCGCGGCGCGGGCCGCGCGGCGCGGCACCCCGTCGAGGATCAGCGGATAGGCGATGCAGTCGACCACGCTGCGCCGCATCAGGATCGGGGTCTGGAACACGAAGGCCTGCCGCGCGCGGATCTGCTCGGCCCCGACCTGCCAGTGCATGCGGCCGCGGCTGATCCGTTCGAGGCCGTGCATGGTCCTGAGAAGCGAGGTCTTGCCCGCGCCGTTCGGCCCCATGACGATGGTGAGCCCCTCGCCGCCGAGCGTCAGCGAGATCGGCCCGAGGATGCGCTTGCCGCCGCGGCGCAGTTCCACCTCTTCGAGCGTCAGGGGCAGGATCGGGCTTACCATCGGCTGCCCCTTTCGGTGCCCGAGAGCATGTGCAGCGCGAGGTTCACCGCGATGGCCAGCGCGATGAGCACGAAGCCCAAGGCCAGCGCCAGCGCGAAGTCGCCCTTGCCGGTCTCGAGCGCGATCGCGGTCGTCAGCACCCGCGTGGCGTGGTCGATATTGCCGCCGACGATCATGATCGCGCCGACCTCGCCGATGGCGCGGCCGAAACCGGCGAGCGAGGCGGTCATCAGCGCCCGCCGCCCGTCCCACAGCAGCGTCTTGATGCGCTGCGCCCGCGTGGCGTGGAGCGAGATCAGGAGGTCGTGGTAATCCGCCCAGAGCTCGCGGATCGCTTGGTGCGAGATCGAGGCGATGATCGGGGTGATGATGATCACCTGCGCGATGATCATCGCCGTCGGCGTGAAGAGAAGCCCGAACACACCGAACGGCCCGGCGCGCGACAGGAGCACATAGACGATGAGCCCGACCACGACCGGCGGCAGGCCCATCAGCGCGTTCAGGACCGCGATGACGATGCGTCGGAGACGGAAGCGGTTGACCGCGATCCAGGCGCCGAGCGGCAGGCCGATGGCCGAGGCGATCACCGTCGCCGTGACCGTGACCTGAAGCGAGCGCAGTGTGATCTCGGCAAGGTCGGCATCAAGCGTCACGACGAGCCGCGCCGCCTGTCCAAGCCCCTGAATTATGTCGTTCATGTCAGGGCAGTCCCTTGCCGTGCCTGTTGGCCCTCGCTCCATAGCCGCTTAGCACGGAGCGCGGGTCGGTCAAACCGGTCATCCTGCAGGCATTTCCCGACATCGGCGCGATGGGCGCGCCGGTTTCGGCCTCATCCGGCGACCTCGCGGCACCAGCCGAGGATCGCGTCGAAATCGAGCGCGACGGGCTCGGCCATGCCATGCGCGTAAGCCTCGAAGCCGGCGAGGCTCGTGACGTTCACGGCGGTCAGGACCGGGATCCCCGCGGCCAGCGCCCGGCCGATCACCGGACGGAAGCCGCGGCCGTCGATTTCCTGCTTGCCGAACTTGTTGACGATCAGAAGCCGCGGCCGCGGCGTGCCGTCGAGCGCCTGCTCCACGAGCCCCACCGCCTGTTCCAGTCCCGCGGGGTCGAGCCGGCAGCCCTTGGCGAGCGTGCCGAGATTCTGGCTGATGCGAACCACGCGGTCGGCGGTGAGCACATGCAGGTCCATGTCGCAGCGATGCGTCTCGCCGCGGTCGGAATTGACCTGCACCGCGCCGGCCAGGGGCCAGCCCTCGGCATGCAGCCGCGCGGCGACATCGGCCAGCACGCGGTCCGCCTCGCCAGCTCCTTCCGCGATGACATAGCCGAGCATTCCGCCCTCATCCCCTTGAAACCGCTGCCGCCGGAATACAAGATGCCGGCCGAACTTGAAAGCGCCCCGATGCCCCCTGACCTGCCGATCCTTCCCGACCCCGCCGATCCCCGGCTGACCCGCCGCGTCAGCGGCACCGACCAGACCGGCGCCGCCACCGAGATCTCGGTGGTCGAGGAGCGGCCGCTGACGATCTACCTGAACAGCCAGGAGATCGTGACCGCGATGACGATCGGGGATTACCCCGACTACCTCGCGCTCGGCTTCCTGCGCAATCAGGGGATGCTGAAGGCCGACGACGTGGTGACCGGCATCGACTACGACGAGGAGATCGAGACCGTCGTCGTGCGGACCGAGCGGGCCACCTCCTACGAGGAGAAGGTCAAGAAGAAGACCCGGACCTCGGGCTGCGCCGTGGGCACGGTCTTCGGCGACATGATGGAGGGGCTCGAAGGGCTGACGCTGCCGCAAGCGGAACTGCGGACGAGCTGGCTCTATGCGCTCGCCAAGGAGATCAACACCACGCCCTCGCTCTATCTCGAGGCCGGCGCGATCCACGGCACCGTGCTCTGCCAGCGCGACAAGCCCTTGGTCTACATGGAGGATGTCGGCCGCCACAACGCCGTCGACAAGATCGCGGGCTTCATGTTCCGCCACGGCGTCGAGGCCGGCGACAAGATCCTCTACACGACCGGGCGGCTGACCTCGGAGATGGTGATCAAGACCGCGCAGATGGGCATTCCGGTCCTCGCCTCGCGCTCGGGCTTCACCGCCTGGGGTGTGGAGATCGCGCGCCAGGTGGGGCTGACGCTGATCGGCCGGATGCGCGGCCAGCGCTTCGTCTGCCTTTCCGGCGAGGAGCGGCTGCTGCGCGACGCCGATCCGGCCTCCGTGCCCGAGGAGAACGCGAAACACCGGCGCAAGGGGGCGGGCGATGACTGATCTCCCGGGCGTCATCCTCGCCGGCGGCCGCGCGACGCGGATGGGCGGCGGCGACAAGGGGCTGCGGGTGGTCGCGGGGCAAAGGCTCATCGACCGGGTGATCGCGCGGCTTTCCCCGCAATGCGGACCCATGGCGATCAACGCCAACGGCGATCCGGCGCGGTTCGCCGAGTTCGGCCTGCCGGTTCTACCGGACAGCTTGCCGAACTACCCCGGGCCGCTTGCGGGCGTGCTGGCCGGGCTCGACTGGGCCGCGGGGCTCGGGGCGCAGGCGATCGTCACCGTCGCCGCCGACACACCGTTCTTCCCCGCAGACCTGGTGGCCCGGCTTCGGGCTGCCGCCGGGCCTTCGGGCCTCGCGCTGGCTTCGAGCCCGGACGAGACCGGCAAGGTGCACCGCCACCCGACCTTCGGGCTCTGGCCCGTGGCACTGCGCGGCGACCTGCGCGCAGCATTGGAAGGCGGCCTCAGGAAGATCGTGCTCTGGACCGACAACCACGGCGCGGGCGAAGCGGAGTTCGCCTCGGACCCATTCGATCCCTTCTTCAACATCAACACGCCCGAGGACATCGCCGAGGCGGAACGGCTGATGAGGGCGGCATGAGGGTCTACGGCGTCACCGGCTGGAAGAATTCCGGCAAGACCGGGCTGATGGAGCGGCTCGTGACCGAGATCACCGGGCGCGGCTTCACCGTCTCGACCGTCAAGCATGCCCATCACGCGACCGAGATCGACCATCCCGGCCGCGACAGCTTCCGCCACCGCGCGGCCGGGGCGCGCGAGGTGCTCGTGGCCTCGCCGGTTCGCTGGGCGCTGATCCACGAATTGCGCGACGACCGGGAGCCGCCGCTGGCGGAACTGCTGGCGAAGCTCTCGCCGGTCGATCTGGTGCTGATCGAGGGCTACAAGCGCGAATCCCATTCGAAGGTCGAGGCGCATCGCCACGAGACCGGCCGGCCGCTGCTGGCGGGCGAGAACCCGACGGTGCGGGCGGTGGCCTCGAACACCGCGCCCGAAGGCCTGGGCGTTCCGGTCTTCGACCTCGACGACACGGCAGCGATCGCCGACTTTATCCTCGGCGAGGTGGGGCTGTGAGCCGCTTCGACACGATCGCGGTCATCGACTGGTCGGGCGGGGCCGATACCGGGCCGAGGCCGCGCAAGGACGCGATCTGGGCCGCCGTGATCCGCGACGGGCGCCCCGAGCCGTCGCGATACCTGCGCAGCCGGATCGCGGCGGAGGCCTGGCTTGCCGGGCTTTTTGCCGATGATCTCGCCGCAGGGCGTCGGCTCTTCGCGGGCTTCGACTTTCCGTTCGGCTACCCCGAAGGCTTCGCCGCGCAGCTGACAGGCCGCGCCGATCCTCTGGCGGTCTGGAACTGGTACGCCGCGCATCTCGAGGATGACGGCAAGGCGAACAACCGCTTCGCGCTCGCCGCCCGGATCAACCGCCGCTTTCCCGGCACCGGGCCGTTCTGGTTCAACGGAACGATGACCGATCTGCCCGACCTGCCGCGCCGCAAGCGCGACTGCGACGACGCGCATGGTATGCCCGAGCGCCGGCTCTGCGAGCGCCACGCGAAGGGCGCCTTCACCTGCTGGCAGATGGGCGGCGCCGGGGCCGTGGGGTCTCAGGTCATGACCGGGATGGCGGTGCTCGCGCGGCTGCGGCAGCGCTTCGCCGGGCGGATCGCGGTCTGGCCGTTCGAGCCGCTCGACGCGCCCATCGCGCTCGTCGAGGTCTGGCCCTCGCTGCACGCCGGCGCGGTGCGCGCGGCGACCGGGCCGGAGGACATCAAGGACGAGGTCCAGGTGCGCGTCCTCGCCGCCCGCATCGCGCGGATGCAGGCGGAGGGCCGCCTCGCCCCGGCGCTCGCGGCGGTCCCGAACGCGGCACGGGCCGAAGAAGGCTGGATCTTCGACCTCAACCGTCCCGAACCACACAGCGAGGCCGCATGAGCAAGACCCTGACCCCGCCACGCCTGCGCAACGACTGCTTCGCCATGCCGCAGGGCGTGGCCTGGGTGCCGGTGGACGAGGCGCTGGCGCGGCTGCGCGCGGCGCTGGTGCCGATCGACGAGACCGAAACCCTGCAGGTCGCGGCGGCGGCCGGGCGGATCCTCGCGGCGGACTGCGTCGCGCGCCGCTCGAACCCGCCGCGCGCCAATTCGGCGGTGGACGGCTACGGCTTCGCCCATGCCGCGACCGGCGCGGGCGTGCAGCGGCTGCCGCTGGTCGAGGGCCGCGCTGCGGCGGGGCAGCCCTATGCTGGCGCCGTCCCGGCGGGACAGGCGGTCCGCATACTGACCGGTGCGATCCTGCCCGAGGGCGTGGATACCGTCGTTCTGGAGGAGGACTGCGCCACCGATGGCGCGGTCGTGGCCTTCGACGGGCCGGTGAAGCCGCGCGCCAATACCCGCAAGGCCGGCGAGGATGTCGCGGAAGGGGCGCTGGCGCTGGCCAAGGGGCACCGGCTGCGCGCGCCCGACTTGGCGCTGCTGTCCGCGCTCGGGATTCCCGAGGCGACGGTCTACCGTAGGCTCCGCATCGGTGTCGTCTCGACCGGCGACGAGATCGTGGCGAGCCCCGACCGGCCGGCCCTGCCCCACCAGATCTACGACGCCAACCGCCCGATGCTGCTGGCGCTCGCCTCCGCATGGGGCGCGGTGCCGGTCGATCTCGGGCATGTCCGCGACGACCCCGCCGCGATCGCGGCGGCGCTCGACCGCGGCGCGGCGGAGGCCGACGTGATCCTGACCTCGGGCGGCGCCTCGGCGGGGGACGAGGACCATGTCTCGACGCTCCTGCGCGAGAGGGGCAACCTCTCGAGCTGGCGCATCGCGATGAAGCCGGGCCGGCCGCTGGCGCTCGCGCTCTGGTCCGGGTTGCCGGTCTTCGGCCTGCCCGGCAACCCGGTCGCGGCCCTGGTCTGCGCGCTGGTCTTCGCGCGGCCGGCGCTCAGCCTGATGGCCGGGGCCGGCTGGGCCGAGCCCCAGGCCTTCACCGTCCCGGCCGCCTTCACCAAGACCAAGAAGGCCGGGCGGCGCGAATACCTGCGCGCGCGGATCGGCGCGGACGGGCGGGCCGAGGTCTTCGCCTCCGAAGGCTCGGGCCGGATCAGCGGGCTCGCCTGGGCCACCGGCCTCGTCGAACTGCCCGACGAGGCGCTGAGCGTCGCACCGGGCGACCCGGTGCGCTTCCTGCCCTATGCGGGCTTCGGCCTGTAACGGGTCGGCGGCGCCACGGCGGCCTAGACCACCACCGCGATCACCGCGACGCAGTCGCCGGCCTTGACGAGGCCGGGAAAATGCCGCGCCGTCAGGAGCCCCGAACGGCGGACCGTAATCGTCTCGGGCGCAACCCCGGTGCGGTCGGGCGGCCAGATCCGCGCCAGCGTCTGGCCCTTCTCGACGTTGTCGCCGAGATCGGCCAGGGGCTCGATCAGCCCGTCGGCCTCGGCGAAGTGGAAGCAGTCGCCGTCGGGCATGTCGAGGTTCACCGTCGCCGCGATCTCGGGCGCGCCCTTCAGGATGCCGGCATGGATCAAGAGGTTGCGCGCGCCCTTCTTCGCGATGGCGATCGAGCGCGCGGTGGCGGTGCCGCCGCCGCCGAGCTCGGTCGAGACGAAGACCTTGCCCATCTCCTCGACCGCGGTATCGAACATGCCGACATTGTCGATCTCGAGCATCATCATCGAATAGGGCGCGTTGAAGGCCCGCATCGCGGCGACGCAGGCGGCCTCCTGCGCCTTGTCCTCGAGCACATGCGCGGCGGCGAAAGGCAGGAAATCCAGCGTCTTGCCGCCCGAATGGAAGTCGAGCACCACGTCGGCCATCGGCACGAGAGTGCGTTGGAAAAAGTCGGCGATCTTCTGGGTCACCGTCCCGTCCGGCGCGCCGGGGAAGGAGCGGTTCAAATTGCCCCGGTCGATCGGCGAGGTGCGGGTGCCGGCGCGGAAGGCGGGGTAGTTGAAGGCCGGCACGATGATCACCCGGCCGGTGACCTCGGCCGGGTCGAGGCTGGCGGCGAGATCCATCAGCGCCACCGGGCCCTCGTATTCGTCGCCGTGATTGGCGCCGGTGAGAAGGGCCGTCGGCCCCTCTCCGTTGCGGATCACGGTGACCGGGATCATCACCGAGCCCCAGGCGCTGTCGTCGCGGCTGTAGGGCAGCCGCAGATACCCATGATGGGCGCCGTCCCGGTCGAACGGGATCGTCGGCGAAATCGGGTTCGGTTTCATGCGCTCAGTCCTTCACCACCATGCGCCGCGGCACGTCGGCCAGGCATTCCGGCGCGCCCTTGCCAATCACGATGCTCTCGGTGATCTCGAAACCCCAGTCTTCCATCCAGAGGCCGGTCATGAAGTGGAAGGTCACGTTCTCTTCCAGCACGGTCTTGTCACCGGGGCGGAGCGACATGGTGCGCTCGCCCCAGTCGGGCGGGTAGGACAGGCCGATCGGATAGCCTGTGCGGTTGTCCTTGGTGATGCCGTATTTCTTCAGGACGCCGAAGAAGGCATGCGCGATGTCCTCGCAGAGATTGCCGGCCCTGGCGGCCTCGAGACCCGCCTCCATCCCCTCCAGCACCGCCGTTTCGGCGTCGAGGAAGGTCTGCGTGGGCTTGCCGAGGAAGACCGTGCGCGACAAGGGGCAGTGATAGCGGTGATAGGCGCCGGCGATCTCGAAGAAGGTGCCCTCGCCGGATTTCATCGGCTGGTCGTCCCAGGTCAGGTGTGGCGCGGCCGCATCGGCGCCCGAGGGCAGCAAGGGCACGATCGCCGGATAGTCGCCGCCCGCGCCGATCGCCTCGTCGTAGCGCAGGCCGGCATCGTAGATCTCGGCGACGAGGTCGCATTTGCGCATCCCCGGCTCGATCCGGTCGAAGATCCGCCGGTGCATGTTGCCGACGATCTTGCCGGCCACGCGCATGTAGTCGAGTTCCTGCTTCGACTTGACGGCCCGCTGCCAGTTCACCAGCGCCGTGGTGTCGGTGAAGCGCGCGTTCGGCAGGTGCTTCTGCAGGGAGGCGTAGGCGGCGGCCGAGAACCAGTAATTGTCCATCTCGACGCCGATCCGGGCCTTTCCCCAGCCGCGCTCGACGATACGTTCCGACAGATAGTCCATCGGGTGCCGCTCGGTCGACTGCACGTAGTGGTCGGGGTAGCCGATGATGTCGTCATGGGCCATGAAAACCGTGCGCTTGGCGCCGTTGGCGTCCTGGCCACGGCCGAACCAGACCGGGTCGCCCTCCATTCCCAGCAGCACGCATTGGTGGACGTAGAAGGACCAGCCGTCATAGCCGGTGAGCCAGGCCATGTTCGACGGGTCCGAGACGATGATGAGATCGACGCCCTTCGCCTCCATCGCGTTGCGGGTCTTCGCGATGCGGGCGACGTATTCGTCGCGGGTGAAGTATAGGGTTGGGCTGGTCATTGCGTCCATCCGTGAGGGTTAGCTGGTGAAATCGGTGCCGATGCCGGCGGCATCGGCGCGCCCGAGGGCGAAAGTGGCGATGGCGGTGTCCTGAACGCCGGTGCCGGTCAGGTCGGCGATGGTGATCTGGCCGGGCGCGGTGCGGCCCGGGGCCTTGCCGGTCACGACATCGCCCAGTTCGGCGAATCTCCGGTCCGCCGCGATCAGCCCGGCGGCGATGGCGGGGCGCAGCTCGCCCATGATCGCGGTCTGGCTCTGGCGGTCGGGAACGTAGAGATCGGCGCGGCTGAGGCAGGTGGCGTCAAGCTCGGTCTTGTGATGCTGGTCGGAGCCCATCGCGGTGACGTGCTGGCCGGGTTTGAGCCACTCGGCCTTGACCAGCGGCTCGGCCGACGGGGTCGTGGTCACGACGATATCGGCGCCCGAGACCGCTTCGGCCAAGTCGGCTGCGGCGGTGACGGCAATGCCGAGATCGGCGGCCAGCTCCCGCGCCGCCGCCTCGGCCTTGGCCGCGTCGCGGGCCCAGATCACCGCCGAGGCGATGGGCCGGACGAGGCAGAGCGCCTTCAGCTGCAGCCGCGCCTGCATGCCGGCGCCGAGGATGCAGGCCGTCCGCGCATCCTCGCGCGCGAGGTGCCGCGCCGCGACGGCCCCGGCGGCGGCGGTGCGGATGTCGGTCAGGTAGCCGTTGTCGAGCAAGAGCGCCTCGACCTGCCCGGTCTTCGCCGACAGCAGCACCATCAGCCCCGAGGTCGTCGGCAGCCCGATCCTGGGATTGTCGAAGAAGCCAGGGCTCATCTTGATCGCGAAACTGTCGAGCCCGGGCACGTAGGCGGTCTTCACGTCAACCTCGCCGTTATGCTCGGCGATCGCCATCGACAGGATCGGCGGCATCACAACGCGCCCGCCGGCCAGCGCCGCGAAGCCCGCCTCGACGCAGGCCACCGCGTCGAGGTCGAGCTTCACGACCTGCCGCAAATCCGTCTCGGTGAGTATCCTGATCCTCGGCATCTTTCTTCCTTACGAGGCATCCACGACTTCGCCGGAAATCAGGCGATAGTGCAGATCCATGTCGATGTTGCCGCCACTGAGCAAGGCCAGCGTCACGCCACGCGGCCTGACCTTGCCGGACAGGAGCGCCGCGATCCCGACCGCGCCCGACCCCTCGACGATCTGACGCTCCCTCCAATAGGCGTGGTGGACCGCGGCGGCGATCTCGGCCTCCGAGACCAGCACGATCTCGTCCACCAGATCGCGGGTCATCCGGTAGGTGTAGCGGTTGTCGAGCCCGATGCCGCCGCCGAGGCTGTCGGCGAGCGTCGCCAGCTCCTCGACCTCGACCGGATGGCCGGCCTCGAGCGAGGCGTGCATCGCGGCCCCCCGCTCCATCGAGACGCCGATGACGCGGATATCCGGGCGCTCGGCCTTCAGGGCCGCCGCGACGCCCGAAATGAGCCCGCCGCCGGAGACCTGCACCAGCACCGTCGCGACCTCGGGGAGATCCTCGAGGATCTCGAGCCCGACCGTGCCCTGGCCCGCGATGATGTCGGGATGGTCGAAGGGCGGAAGCATGGTCATGCCCTCCTCGGCCACCAGCCGGTCGACCTCGTGCTGCGCTTCGTCCTGCGAGCGGCCGGTGATGCGCACCTCGGCGCCCTGCGCACAGATGCCCTCGACCTTGTTCTGCGGCACCAGCTGCGACATGCAGATGACGCAGCGCACCCCCGCCTCGCGCGCCGCAAAGGCAAGCCCGCGGCCGTGATTGCCGGTCGAGACCCCGACGACGCCCCTGGCGCGCTGCGCCTCGGTCAGACGGCTGACGGCGTTGGTGGCGCCGCGCAGCTTGAAGCTGCCGGTGATCTGCTGGTGTTCCAGCTTCAGATGCACCGGCACGCCGCAGAGTGCGGTCAGGTCCGGCGAGGCGACCACCGGCGTCCGCCGGATCGTGCCGGTGATGGCGGCGCGCGCCGCGCGGATCTCGGCGAGGCCGATGGGGGCGGGCGCCGTCATGCCGCGTCTCCGAACCCGCCGACCGGCAGGTCGTGCCGGAAGAGCCGCCCGTAGCCCTCGATGCCTTGCCCGAGCCCGACATGGCGCAGCATCGCCCAGATGCTGGCCTGGTTCGAGGTGACGACGGGCTTGCCGATCCGCGCCTCGATCTCGGCGATCACGCCCAGCGCCGGCAGGGCGGTGCAGGAGATGAAGAGCGCCTCGGCCTCGGGTGCATCGACCGCGACGGCGGCATTGACGATCGTCGCCGCGCTGACCCGCGCCATTTCCCTGTCGTCCTCCATGCCGAGGCAGTGGAGCCGGATCACGTCGAGCCCGTGGCGCACGAAATAGGCGGCCATCGGCTGGCTGGTCTCGACGAGGTAGGGCGTCAGGATCGCGATGCGCCGGGCGCCGAGCGCCCGGAACGCGGCGCGCGCCGCGCCGGTCGGGGTCACGACCGGGACGCCGGGGCGCGCGGTATGGATCGCGGCCGCCACCGCCGCGTCGCCGATCACCACCGAGGCGGCGGTGCAGCTGTAACAGATCGCCGCCAGGGGAGTGTCGGGCAGGATCAGCGCGGCGGCGCGGGTCAGGTCCGGCTGCATGCGGGCCAGGCTCTCGGGCGTGGTCGGATTCTCGAACGCGATCCGCGCGACATGCACCGCCGCCCTGTCCGGCGGCACGAGGCTGGCGAAGTCGCGCTCACTCGTCAGGTCGGTGGCGAGGGCGATCAGGCCAAGACGGCGGACGCTTCCGGCAGGGTCGAGCGCCAGCGGCTCGGCGGACACGGAAACCAGATCATCAGTGTGCATCAGCGGCGTCCCTGCGGTGCGAAGCGGCGTTCGAGATAGCGAAGCAGGACCACCGAGGGGATGCTGACCGCCAGGAAGAAGAGGCCTACGAGCGTCATCGGCTCCACGTATTTGTAGTGGTAATTGGCGATCGAGCGCGCCTGGTTCATCAACTCCAGCACCGTGATCGCGGCGAGGAGCGGCGTTTCCTTGAACATCGCGATGAAGTAGTTCGCGAGCGCCGGGATCATCGGCGGGATCGCCTGCGGGATGATCACATGCACCCAGGTCTGGCGCATGGTCAGGTTGACGGCCTTCGCCGCCTCCCACTGCCCGCGCGGGATGTTGTCGATCCCGGCGCGATAGACCTCGGCGGTGTAGGTCGCGTAGTGCAGGCCAAGCCCGATCACCCCGGCCACCAGCGGCGACAGGACGAGCCCGAGATCGGGCAGGATGTAGAACAGGAAGTAGAGCTGCACCAGGAGCGGCGTGCCGCGCACGAATTCGGTGAAAAACCCCAGCGACCGCGACAGCCACGGGTTCGGCGACCGCCGCCCGATCGCCAGCGCGAGCCCGACGAGCATCGCGAGCACCGTGCCCATGAGCGTCGCCTGGATGGTCACGATCACGCCCTGCCCGAGCTGCGGCAGGATCGACCAGACGAAGTTCCAATCCCAGGGCATCGCTCAGGCCTTCGTCACGTCGAGGCCCCGCGACAGATGCCGCTCGAGCGCCTTGATGGAATTGGACAGGATCAGCGAGAAGACGAAATAAAGCAGGAGGATGGTCAGGAACGGCACCGCCGTCGATCCGGTCTGGGCGCGCACCACCTGCGCCTGGAAGGTCATGTCGCTGAGCGAGATCAGCGACACGATCGCGGTGCCCTTCAAAAGCTCGATCGCGTTGTTGCCGAAGGTCGGCAGCATCAGGACAAAAGCCTGCGGCAGGATCACATGGCGCATTTCCTGGAAGCGCGTGAGATTCAACGCGGTGCAGGCCTCGTATTGTTCGCGCGGCACCGATTTGATCGCACCCCGCACCACTTCGGCTCCATAGGCCCCGACATTGAGGCCAAGCGCGATCACCCCGGCCTGCATCGGCGTCAGCGGAATGCCGAGCAGCG
>JBFKMA010000032.1:0-12553 GCA_041630175.1 Albidovulum sp. | reverse complement strand
CCCGCGCAGAGCGCGACGGCGGACCCGTGCGGAGGCTCTCGGCCGACGCGATGGCGCTGATCCGCGCCTATCGCTGGCCGGGCAACGTGCGCCAGCTCGAGAACACGCTGCGGCAGCTCGTCGTGACCGCGCTCGAACCCGAGATCACGCGGGTCGAGGTGGAAGCCGCGCTCGGCGCGCATCCCGCCGAGATGCCGCGCGCCGATGCGGCCGAGGAAGGCGAGCGGCTGACGGCTTCGATCGCGCGCCACCTCAGGCGTTACTTCGACCTGCATGGCGACGGCCTGCCGCCGCCGGGCCTCTATGAGCGAATCCTACGGGAAATGGAGTTGCCGCTGATCGAGATCGCGCTGGAGGCGACGGGCGGCAATCAGGCGAAATGCGCCGAGCTTCTCGGCATAAATCGCAATACCTTGCGCAAGAAGATCACCGATCTGGATATCCGCGTGACACGGCGCCGCAAATTGATGTAAAACCGCAACACAACCCGTGGCCCATCGGCGTCAGCCGGTGCAAGGACCACGAGATATCGGCGGGTGGCCGCGATAGCGGCACAACATCAGGGACGGGCTCGTGCAGAGCTTTGCGAGCAGTGCATCATGGGAACGGCTGACGCGGTTGCGCAGGCAACGGCGATTCCAGAACCTCGTGACGCTCGGCCTCGTGGTTCTCGGGCCGGTTCTGACGCTCGCGACCTTCGTCGTGCTCGGCCCCTACGGGCAGGGCGTCGACTCGAACGCCTTGCGGCTCGTCCTCTTGGCCGACCTCGTCTACTTCCTGGCGCTCGGCGGGATGGTGCTGGCCCGGCTCGCGCGGATGGTCGCGGCGCGGCGGGCGAAATCGGCCGGGTCGCGGCTCCATATGCGGCTGACCGGCGTTTTCGCGGGGATCGCGCTCGTGCCCACGATCCTCGTCGCGGTCTTCGCCGGGCTCACCGTCAATATCGGGCTCGAGGGCTGGTTCTCCGACCGGGTGCGCGGCGTGGTCGGCACCTCGCTCGCCGCCGCCGAGGCCTATCAGGATGAACACCGCCAGGACCTGATCGCCGATGCCGAGGCGCTGGCAGTCTTCCTGAACAACGCCCGCCGCGCGACCTTCCTGCTCTCCGACAGCGACCTCAGGCAGCTCCTGACCCAGGGCCAGACGCAGATCCAGCGCGGTCTGAGGGAGGCCTTCGTCATCGATGGTGGCGGCCAGATCCGGGCGCGCGGCGACCGCAGCTACCTCTTTGACTACGAACTGCCGGGTGCGAACCTGATCGACCGCGCCCGCGTCGGCGAGACGGTTCTCATCGAGGATTGGGACAATAACGAATTCCGCGCGCTGATCGCGCTTCCGGCCTTCGCCGATCGCTATCTCTATGTCAGCCGCAACGTGGACGGCGAGATCCTCAACCTTCTCGACGAGACGCGCGCCACGGTCGGGCTCTACCAGCAGCTCGAAGCCTCGCGCGGCAGGGTGCTGTTCGAATTCGGCCTCGTCTATGTCGGCTTCGCGCTGATCCTCGTCCTGGCGGCGATCTGGATGGGTTTGTGGTTCGCCGAGCGCCTGTCGCGTCCCATCGGCCGGCTTGCGGGCGCGGCGCAGCGCGTGGGCGACGGCGATCTCGAGGTGCAGGTCGTCGAAGAGGAGGGCGACGACGAGATCGCCATGCTCGGCCGGGTCTTCAACCAGATGACGCGCCAGCTCAATACCCAGCGGACGGCGTTGATGGACAGCCACCGGGTCTCCGAGCGGCGGCGGCGGTTGTTCGATTCGGTTCTGTCCTCGGTGACGTCGGGCGTGATCGGGCTCGATGCCGAGGGCCGGGTGGATTTCCTCAACCGCGCCGCGACACGGCTTCTGCATCTCGACGAGGACACCGATCACGATCGCGAACTGGCCGAGGCGGTGCCGGAATTCTCCGCGCTCTTCGAGCGGCTCCGCGACGGGATCGGCGAGGTCGCGCAGGAAGAGATCAAGATAACCCGCGGCGGGCGGCTCGAAAGCCTCCTGGTGCGGATGGCGATCCGGCGCAATGCCGAAGGGCGGCTCGAAGGCTACGTGGTGGCCTTCGACGATGTGACCGAGCTTGTCTCGGCGCAGCGCATGGCGGCCTGGGGCGACGTCGCCCGCCGCATCGCGCACGAGATCAAGAACCCGCTCACGCCGATCCAGCTTTCGGCCGAACGGATCCGGCGGAAATTCATCGGCCTCGTCGGCGACCAGGCCGAGACGCTCGGCCAGATGACCGACGTGATCGTGCGCCAGACCGGCGACCTGCGGCGCATCGTCGACGAATTCTCCAAGTTCGCCCGCATGCCGGAACCCGACCGGCGCGACCACGATCTGACCAAGCTCATGCGCGATGCGGTGACGCTTCAGGACGGCGCCCTCAGCGGTGCGCGGCTTGTCGCGGATCTGCCCGGCGAACCCGTGGTCGTCGAGCTTGACGCGACGATGATCTCGCAGGCGGTGACGAACCTGATCAAGAATGCCGGAGAGGCCACCGAAACGCTCACCGAAGCCGGCGCGCCCGAGGGCTACGCGCCGGAGGTGCGGGTCTTCATGACGGCGGCTCCGGACCTGGTCACGATCCGCATCGCCGACAACGGCATCGGCCTGCCCGAGGACCGCGCGCGGCTCTTCGAACCTTACGTGACGACGCGTGAGAAGGGCACCGGGCTTGGCCTGTCGATCGTCAAGAAGATCATCGAGGAACACGGCGGCACGCTCATCCTGACCGATGCCGAACCGTTCGAGGAGGGCGCCCGCAGGGGCGCGATGGCCGAGATTCGCCTGCCGAGGGCGCGGACCGGCCGAGGGCAGAAGGAAAAGGCCGCCGAAGCGGCCGGAGGTGGGACATGAATGACATTCTGATCGTCGACGACGAACGCGATATTCGGGAGCTGATTTCGGACATCCTGAAGGATGAGGGGTTCACGACGCGCCTCGCCGCGAACTCCGACGAATGCATGGCCGAGATCAATGCCGAGGCGCCGGCGCTGATGATCCTCGACATCTGGTTGAAGGACAGCCGTATGGACGGGATCGACATCCTCAAGACCGTGAAGCGCGACAATCCCGACGTGCCGATCATCATCATCTCGGGCCACGGCAATATCGAGATTGCGGTCGCGGCGATCAAGCAGGGCGCCTACGACTTCATCGAGAAGCCCTTCAACATCGACCAGCTCACCGTGGTGATCGCGCGGGCGATGGAAACCTCGCGGCTGCGCCGGGAAAACGCCACCTTGCGCCGGGGCGACGTCGCTTCGTCGGATATGATCGGCTCCTCGCAGGCCTTCCGGTCGCTCAAGTCGCAGCTCGACAAGGTGACGAAGTCGAACGGCCGGGTGATGCTGACCGGTCAGCCCGGATCCGGCAAGGAGGTCGCCGCGCGCTACATCCACGTCCATTCGAACCGCGCGAGCGGCCCGTTCGTCTCGGTCTCGTCGGCCTCGATCGAGCCGGAACGCATGGAAGAGGTGCTGTTCGGCCGCGAGACGCCCGAGCGCGGCGTGGAGAAGGGGCTGCTCGAACAGGCGCATGGCGGCGTGGTCTATTTCGACGAGGTCGCCGACATGCCGCTCGGCAGCCAGTCGAAGATCCTCCGCGTGCTGACCGAACAGCAGTTCACCCGCGTCGGCGGTGCCGACAAGGTGCGGGTGGATCTGCGCGTCATCTCCTCCACCACCCGCGATCTGACCGCCGAGATCGCCGCGGGGCGCTTCCGCCAGGAGCTCTTCGACCGGCTGAACGTGGTGCCGATCGCCGTCCCCTCCCTCGAGGAGCGGCGCGAGGACATCCCCGAACTGTCGCGCCACTTCATGGAAGCCTTCAACAAGAGCCAGGGCTTGCCGATACGCGAGGTTTCCACGGAGGCCGAGGCGCTGATGCAGACCATGTCCTGGCCCGGCAATATCCGCCAGCTCAGGAACGTCATCGAGCGCGTGCTGATCCTTGGCGAGAGCAGCGGCCCGATCGAGGCGCGCGAACTGCCGCGGCAGGGCGAGGGGCAGGCCGAGGAGGGGCGGATCGTCCTGTCGGGCGGGCTCGCGACCCTGCCGCTGCGCGAGGCGCGGGAACTGTTCGAGCGCGAATACCTGCTCACCCAGATCAACCGCTTCGGCGGCAATATCAGCCGGACGGCGACCTTCGTCGGCATGGAGCGTTCGGCGCTGCACCGCAAGCTGAAGTCGCTCGGCGTGGTGACGACGGCGAAATCCGGCGCCCGCATCGCGCATCTGGAAGAGGAAGAGGAAGAAGTCTGAGCGACCCCGGCAGCAGCCGGCCGGCTGAGCCTTTGCGCTGCTGCGGCCCCCTTGCAGCGGCCGACGCATCCGAACGCGCCGTGACACGTCACCCCGCTCGTGCGCGGTGCATTGACCGTGCCCGCGACACGTGCCTATCAAGAGCGGCGGCCTGAGAGGGGAACGTCGAAATGAAGGTCATCATCTGCGGCGCGGGCCAGGTCGGCTGGCAGATCGCGCGCCATCTCTCGGGCGAGAAGAACGACGTCACCATCGTCGACTACAATGCCGAACTCGTCCGCCGCGCGACCGACGCGCTGGACGTGCAGGGCGTGGCGGGCTTTGCCTCCTATCCGGACGTCCTGGAACGCGCCGGCGCGCGCGACGCCGACATGATCATCGCGGCAACGCACTCGGACGAGGTGAACATGGTCACCTGCCAGGTCGCCCATTCGGTCTTCGGCATCACCCGCAAGATCGCGCGGCTCAGGGCCCAGTCCTACCGGGACGCGATCTATTCCGACCTCTACCGCCGCGATCACCTGCCGATCGACGTGGTGATCAGCCCCGAACGCGAAGTGGCGGAGGCCGCGCTCCAGCGCCTCGCCGCGCCTTCGACCTTCGACACCGAAAGCTTCATGGGCGGCAAGGCGCAGCTTCTCGGCGTGGCGCTCGGCGAGGACTGCCCGGTGCTGAACACGCCGCTGCGCCAGCTCACCGACCTCTTCTCGACGCTCCGCGCGATCGTCGTCGGCATCCGCCGCGAAGGCCGGCTTTTCGCGCCGGAGCCGGACGACCAGCTTTTCGCGGGCGACCAGATCTACGTCTTCTCCCATGTCGAGGACGTGAACCGCACGCTCGACATCTTCGGCAAGGCGACCAAGAAGCAGGAAAGGGTCGTGATCATCGGCGGCGGCAATGTCGGCCTCGCCGTTGCGCGGGCGCTGGAAAGCCGCACCGACCGGATCCGCGCCAAGATGATCGAGAAGGACCGCGCCAACGCCGAGCGGGCGGCCGACGCGCTGGAGCGCACGATCGTCCTCAACGGCGACGGCATGAACATGGATATTCTGGTCGAGGCCAATATCGAACGCGCCGACGCGGTGCTGGCGGTGACCGACGACGACAAGACCAACATCCTCGCCGCCGTCCGCGCCAAGCAGGCGGGCTGCAAGATGGCGATCGCGCTGATCAACGACCCGACGCTGGTGCCGCTGATGGGCGCGCTGGACATCGACGCCTATATCAACCCGCGCGCCACGACCGTCTCGTCGATCCTGCGCCATATCCGTCACGGCCGGGTCCGTGCGATCTACTCCATCGGCGACGCGGAGGCGGAAGTGATCGAGGCGCAGGTGCTCTCGACCTCACCGATCGCGGGGCGCCCGATCCGCGACATCGAGTTCCCCGAAGGGGTGCTCATGGGTGCGCTGATGAAGGGCGACCGGGTGGTGAAGCCGACCGGAGACACGCATGTCGAGGAGGGCGACGTCATCGCGCTCTTCTGCATGTCGGGCGACGTGCCCGAGGTCGAACGCCTGCTGCAAGTCTCGATCGACTTCTTCTGAGGATGCGCCGGCTGCTGCAGCTTCCGTTCATGGTGATCCTCATGGGGATCGGGTCGCTGGCGATGTATGTGCCGGCGGCCTATGCGTTCGCGGTACGCGACTACGACGTCGCGCGCAGCTTCTTCTATTCCGGCACGCTGTTCGTCTTGACCACCGCGCTTCTGGCCATCGCGACTGCCGCGAACCGCCCGAGTCAGCCGGCGCGCAACCAGCTCCTGACGCTGCTCGGCGCCTTCACCGTGCTGCCGCTGATGCTCGCCGTGCCCTTCGCCGAATCCGTGCCCGACACGAGCTTCTACAACGCCTGGTGGGAGATGGTGTCGTCGCTGACCACGACCGGCGCGACGCTGTTCGAGCCGGGGCGGCTTCCGGCGCCGGTGCATCTGTGGCGGGCGCTGGTCGGCTGGATGGGCGGGTTCTTCGTGCTCGTCACCGCCGTCGCGGTGCTCGCGCCGATGAATCTCGGCGGGTTCGAGGTCCTGACCGGGGCGCCGGCGGGGCAGGGGGCGCTTGCGGGCGGGCAGGCGTTGCGCGCCACGGTGCCGTCGGAACGGCTGTCGCGCTACACCGTGACGCTGTTTCCGGCTTATGCCGGGCTGACGCTCGCGCTCTGGGTCGGGCTGATCGTCGCGGGCGATTCCGCGCTCGTCGCGGTCTGCCATGCGATGTCGACGCTGGCCACGTCCGGGATCTCGCCCGTGGGCGGCATGGCCGGCTCGCAGTCCGGCGTCGGCGGCGAGGCGATGATCTTCCTGTTTCTCGTCTTTGCGCTGTCGCGCCGGCTTTACCCGTCCGGGCGCACGTTCCACAGCGGCCGGGGACTCGTCGCGGATCCGGAACTGCGCATGGCCCTACTGCTCATGACGGTGGTGCCGGCGCTGCTGTTCCTGCGCCACTGGGTGGGCGCGCTTGAGGTCGACGAGGTCCGCGACACGACCGCCGCGCTCAAGGCGCTCTGGGGCACGGTGTTCACGGTCCTGTCGTTCCTGACCACGACGGGCTTCGAATCCGTGGACTGGATGGAGGCCCGCACCTGGTCGGGATTGACCACGCCGGGCCTGATCCTCGCCGGGCTCGCGGTGATCGGCGGCGGCGTGGCGACGACCGCGGGCGGCGTGAAGCTCTTGCGCGTCTATGCACTCTACCGCCACGGCGAGCGCGAGATCGAGCAGCTGGTGCATCCGAACTCCGTCGGCGGCGCGGGCATCCAGGCGCGGCGTCTCAGGCGGCAGGGGGCGCAGATGGCATGGATCTTCTTCATGCTCTTCGCGCTGTCGATCGCGGTCACGATGCTGGCGCTGTCGCTCGCCGGGCTCGATTTCGTGGCCTCGACAACCTTCGCCGTGGCGGCGCTGTCGACGACCGGACCTCTCGCCTCGGTGACGGCGGGAACGCCGCTCAGCTGGGCCGCGCTGGACGGTGCGGCGCACGCCATTCTTGCCGCGGCGATGGTGCTGGGGCGGCTCGAAACGCTGGCCATCATCGCGCTGCTCAACCCGGAATTCTGGCGCGGCTAGGGTCACTGGGCCGGCAGGTCCCGTCCGGCGCGAATTTTGGGGTGGAAAGTCCCGCAATCTTAAGCATACTTCCCGCAAGCCTCCGGTGCAGCGCCGAGGGGCGCAGACCCGCGCGAAAAGAACACAAAGGCGACGATAACATGGCTGCTGACAAACAAAATTTACAAGATGCCTTTCTCAACCATGTCCGCAAGGCCAAGGTTCCGGTGACGATTTTCCTGATCAACGGGGTGAAGCTTCAGGGTGTGATCACCTGGTTCGACAATTTCTGCGTTCTCCTGCGCCGCGACGGGCAATCGCAGCTCGTCTACAAGCATGCGATCTCGACGATCATGCCGGGGCAGCCGATCTCGCTTTACGAGGGCGAAGACTGATCGACTCGCATACCGTCAAGGACCAGCCCACACGGGCCTATGTCCTCCATCCCGACCTGAAGACCGGCCGCACTCGCCGGATTCCCGAACATGCGCTCGCCGAGGCGGTATCGCTTGCCGCGGCCCTGCCCGACCTCACCGTGGTCGGGGCCGAGATCGTGCGCCTGCCCAAGGTCCAGGCCGGCATGCTCTTCGGCTCCGGCAAGATCGCCGAACTCAAGGAGCGCTTCGCGGACGCGAGGATCGACCTCATCCTCGTCGACGGGCCGGTGAGCCCGGTTCAGCAGCGCAACCTCGAGAAGGAATGGGGCGTCAAGCTTCTCG
Source organism: Albidovulum sp. (assembly GCA_041630175.1). GTDB lineage: Bacteria > Pseudomonadota > Alphaproteobacteria > Rhodobacterales > Rhodobacteraceae > Albidovulum. Next base: position 4,538 of record JBFKMA010000032.1, on the reverse strand, counting down.
ACCGGACGGGGCTCATCCTCGAGATCTTCGCCGACCGCGCGCGCACCCGCGAGGGCGTCCTGCAGGTCGAGCTTGCGGCGCTAAGCTACCAGCGCACGCGGCTGGTGCGCGCCTGGACCCACCTCGAACGCCAGCGCGGCGGGCTCGGCTTCGTCGGTGGCCCCGGCGAGACGCAGATCGAGGCCGACCGCCGGGCGATCGACGAGGAGGTGGTGAAGATCCGCCGCCAGCTCTCCAAGGTGGTGAAGACGCGCGAACTGCACCGCGCCGCGCGGCGCAAGGTGCCGTTCCCGATCGTCGCGCTGGTGGGCTACACCAATGCCGGCAAGTCGACGCTCTTCAACCGCATGACCGGGGCGGAGGTTCTGGCCAAGGACATGCTCTTCGCGACGCTCGACCCGACGATGCGGGGCGTCGCGCTGCCGTCGGGCCGGAAGGTGATCCTGTCGGACACCGTGGGCTTCATTTCGGACCTGCCTACGCAACTCGTCGCGGCGTTCCGGGCGACGTTGGAGGAAGTGCTGGAGGCGGACCTGATCCTCCATGTCCGCGACATCGCCCATCCCGAGACCGAGGAACAGGCGGCCGACGTGGCCGACATCCTCGAAGGCCTCGGCGTCTCGACCGAGGTGCCGATGTTCGAGGTCTGGAACAAGATCGACCTTCTCGCGCCGCCGCTGCACGAGGCGCTGAAGGTGCAGGATGCCCGCAAGCCGGAGGTCCACGCCGTCTCGGCGCTGACGGGCGAGGGGCTGGAGGGACTGCTCGGCGCGATCTCCGCGGCGCTCGACGAGGAACGCAGCGAGGCCGAACTGGTCCTGCCGTTCACCGAAGGCCGGGCGCGCGCCTGGCTGCACCGCGAGGGCGTGGTGCAGTCGGAGACCGAACGCGAGGACGGCTATCATCTGCGCCTCAACTGGACGGCGCGTCAGAAGGCGGCCTTCGAGGCGCTCTGAGCGCGGTCAGGATTTTCGAGAGAGGTCGTGATCGCGTCAGCGTCCGGGGCCGTCGTCCCCGAAGCGCGCGTCGTCGTCGGATTCGTCTTCTCCGTCGGGCAGGAACTTGCCCGAGAGGCGGATCGAGTGATCGTCATGGCGCGGGTCCATGACGACGTCGGAGGGCAGTTCGCCCGCCAGCCATTCGCGGATCTCCTCGCGCGCATCGGCCGGTTCCTGCTCGGACAGCTCCGCGACATAGGCGATGAACGCCCGCTGATCGCCGTCGATCTCCTCAAGCTCCGCTTCGTCGGCGTCGGGCCATTTGTCGATGATCGCGTCGAAGAAGGCGGGCCAGTTCTCCTGGACATGATGCCATTTCATCGCGGGTTCTCCGCTGATTTTTTGTTTCAGTTCCAGTCTGCACCCGTTCGCCCATGCAGGAAAGGGCTTCGGCAAAGAAATCGCGGTCAGGTCCGTGCAGGCCGGTCGCGCGACGACGCCAGTGCGGCATGCATCGCGTGCACGTGGCCGCGGGCGATGCAGTTCGCCGGCGCCGGCTTCAGAACCAGCCTTGCACCGTGCGCGCGCCGCCCGACACGTCGTCGCCGATGCCGGCCACGGTATTGCAGGCGGCAAGCGCTGCGACGAGGGCGAACAGGACGAGCTTATTCATGCGGTCATTCCTCATACCACCAGACTTCGGGCTGGAAACCCGGCCAGTCCCCGTATAGCGGAATCCTCTCCGGGTAGTGAAGATGCGCTGAATGCGCGATCCGCGAGACGCGTGAGAACCAGACCGGGATCACGTAGCGCCCCGCCGTCAGCACCCGGTCGAGCGCCTTGGTCGCGGCGATGAACTCCTCCTGGCTGCGCGATTCCACCATCGCGGAAATCATCGCCTCGGCGGCGGGTGCGTTCATGCCCATCCAGTTGCGGCTGCCGGGCTCGGTCACGCCCTTGGCGCCCCAGTAGAGGAACTGCTCGTTGCCGGGGCTGAGCGAGAGCGAGCGGGTGTACCAGGCCATGTCGAATTCATAGGCGTTCGTGCGCTCCTTGTACTGGGCGCTGTCGACCACCGTGACGCGGGGGAAGATGCCAAGGTTCTTCAGCGCCTCGACATAGATGTCGACGACCGACTGCGTCTCGGTCGCGCCGGCGGCGAGCACGATCTCGAAATCGAAGGCCGCGCCTTGGGCATTCCGCAGGACGCCGTCACTCACGGTCCAGCCGGCCTCTTCCAGAAGTGCCGTAGCCTTCCTGAGGTTCCTGCGCGCCACGGCCCGGCCGGCATCGCCCACGGGCAGCGAATAGCCCTCGATCGTGCCGGGCGGCAGGTCCGCGGCGAAGGGGGCCAGCAACTCGGCCACCCTGTCCTCGGCGGGTCCGTGATCCATGCCGAGGACCGAGTTCGAGTAGTAGGAGGTGATGCGCGGCTCGGTCCCGCCGTTCAGCGTCTGGTTGATGAACTCGAAATTGAAGGCGAGGATCATCGCCTCCCGCACCCGCCAGTCGGCGAAGATCGGGTTGCGGGTGTTCATCACCAGCCCGGTGATGCCCGAGGGGCGCTGGTTCGGGATCTCGGACTTCACGACCTCGCCCGACTGGACCGCGGCGAAATCGTACTGGCTGTTCCACTTCGCGGAGTTGTACTCGCGCAGGCTGGTCGTCTCGCCGGCGGTGAAGGCCTGGAACACCACGTCGCCATCGCCGAAATAGTCGTAGCGGATCTCGTCGAAATTGTTCTGGCCCTGGTTGAAGGCGAGGTCGCGGCCCCAGTAGTCGGGGTTGCGGCGGAAGCTGACGAAGCGGCCCGGCTCGAACCGGTCGACGATGTAGGGCCCGGAGCCGATCGGCACGTCGAGCGAACTCGCGGCGAAGTCCTTGCCCTGCCACTGCGCCTTCTTCAGGATCGGCCGCATCCCCATGAGAAGCGCAAGCTCGCGGTCGGCGGAGTTGAAGGTGAAGCGGACCGAGCGTTCGCCGGTCTGCTCCATCTTTTCGACCTTGGCCCAGGCCGTGTGGTAGCGCGGATGGCCCACCTTGCCGAGGGTCTCGTAACTCCACATCACGTCCTCGATCGTCACCGGCGTGCCGTCGGAAAACCGCGCCTCCGGGCGGAGCGTGAATTCGACCCAGGTGCGGGCCTCGTCGGTTTCGACCGATTCGGCCAGCAGCCCGTAGAGCGTGAACGGTTCGTCGATCGAGCGGCCCATCAGCGTCTCGACCGTGTGAAGCCCGAGGCCCCAGGGTGCGGTGCCCTTCAGGATGTAGGGGTTAAGCGAATCGAATCCGCCCGGCTCGCCGTATACGATACGGCCGCCCTTCGGCGCGTCGGGATTGGCGTAAGGAAGCGACACAAAATCGGGTGGGAGGGCAGGGCGACCATACATAGCTATGCCATGCTGCGGCTCGGCGGTTGCAAACGGCGCCGTGAGAGCGAGGAGAATTGCGCCGATGAACGGTCGTAGCGGGGCGAAATAAACCGGACTCATTTTGGCGACAATCCTTGCTGCTCTTTGTTATGTTGGCCGCGAACCTAGCCGCGCTTTCCTGCCTTTTCAAACTTTTAGCTTGGCCAGCGGCGGCGAACCGCGTATAAAGGCAGCACTGCTCGATAGGTTTCTTGCCTGTATGAAACCTGCCTCAATAACTTAACGCCCGCCTCGTGCGGGCGTTTTTTTATTGGCTCTGGAGGAGGTCGGGCAGGGCCGGCGACAAACGGAAGAATCGCCCATGACCGCGACTCTGGCGCTGTCATTTGCGGGCGCGGCATGTAGTCTTGCCGCAGTGCAATAGAGGCGAGGCAAACCATGCAACTTTCGGGAAAGACCGCGATCGTCACCGGCTCCAATTCGGGCATCGGGCTCGGCGTCGCGCGGGAGCTGGCGCGGGCGGGCGCGGATGTGGTGCTGAACTCCTTCACCGACAGCGACGCCGACCACGCCCTGGCCGCGGAGCTTTCCAAGGAGTTCGGCGTCACCGCGCGCTACATCCGGGCCGACATGTCGAAGGGCGCGGAGTGCCGGGCACTGGTCGAGAAGGCCGGCGGTTGTGACATCCTCGTCAACAATGCCGGTATTCAGCATGTCGCACCGGTCGAGGATTTCCCGGCCGAGAAATGGGACGCGATCCTCGCCATCAACCTGTCCTCGGCCTTCCACACCACGGCGGCGGCACTGCCGGGGATGCGGGCGAAGGGCTGGGGCCGGGTCGTCAACATCGCCTCGGCGCATGGTCTCACGGCCTCGCCCTTCAAGTCGGCCTATATCGCGGCCAAGCATGGCGTCGTCGGACTGACCAAGACCGTGGCGCTCGAAACGGCGGGGCAGGGCATCACCGCGAACGCGATCTGTCCGGGCTACGTGCTGACGCCGCTCGTCGAGGCGCAGATCCCGGACCAGATGAAGGTCCACGACATGGACCGCGAGACGGTGATCCGCGAGGTCATGCTTCAGCGCCAGCCCTCGCGGCAATTCGCGACGGTGGAGGAGATCGGGGGCACGACCGTGTTCCTCTGCTCCGCCGCGGCGGCGCAGATCACCGGGACGACGATCTCCGTCGACGGCGGCTGGACGGCGCTGTGACGGTCAGGTCAGGGTG
>JBFKMA010000031.1:0-12584 GCA_041630175.1 Albidovulum sp. | reverse complement strand
CGCACCGGCTGGGGCTACGGCCAGACCGCGCTGGTCTGCGCGGTGGCGCACGAAAAACCGCATGGCGGCATCGCGCACCAGTTCTTCATGCCCTCCGGCCCGCTCGCGATCCTGCCCCTGAAAGGCAACCGCTCCTCAATCGTCTGGAGCGAGGCCGAGGCGCAGGCCCGCGCCATCGCCGCGCTGCCGGACGACGACTTCCTCGAGATCCTGCGCCCGCGCTTCGGCGATTTTCTCGGCCGCATCGAGCTGGCCGGCGGGCGCTTCACCTATCCCCTGAACCTGACGCTGGCGATGAGCTACGTCGCCCCGCGCCTCGCACTCGTCGGCGACGCGGCGCATGGCGTCCACCCGATCGCCGGCCAGGGCCTCAATCTCGGTTTCCGCGACGTCGGCGCGCTGGCCGAGGTGCTGGTCGAGGCGCGGCGCCGCGGCGAGGATATCGGCGCGGTCGACGTGCTGGAGCGCTACCAGACCTGGCGGCGCTTCGATTCGACCGCGCTGGCGCTCGGCATGGACAGCGTCAACCGCCTGTTTTCGAACGACAACCCCATTCTGCGCACGGCCCGTGACCTCGGCATGGGCGTGGTCGGCAGGGTGCCGGGCCTGCGCCGCGCCTTCATCCGCCAGGCCGCCGGTCTCGCCGGCGACCCGCCGCGGCTCCTGCGCGGAGAAGCGCTTTGACGGCACGCGTTCCGGGGCGCTGCAAGGCTGGGCCGGGCTGAATCTCGCCGGGTAGTCTGGCGTCGCGGACCGATGGCGATGGGCCCGGGCGTTGACGGTGCCGCTGTTTGCATCGGCGGCGAACGCTATGCAAAGATGATCGGGTGATCGCGGCGCGGCCGGTGACCGCCTGCGAAGCCAGTGGAGATGTGGATGAACGGACCACATCGAGGTCTGTCCGGCGCCGGCTCGACCGGGATCGGGGCGGCGGGGGCGGGATGAGCGGAGGTCTCGACCGCGTCGCCGGGCTGGCGATCAGCCGCGGCTACTGGCTGCTCTTTGCCACCGCGGCCGTGGTGATCGGGCCGTACATGTGGCCGGTCGAGTGGTCGGGCAACGAGATCAACTATTTCGACCTCTCCTACAGGTTCGCGCGCCCCGAGGCGTTCACCGACCATCATGCGGTCTTCGACGACTCGAAGGGCCGCATCGTGAGCTTCCTCCTGATCGGCGAAGTCATCGCGGCCCTGGGCTTCGAGACCGCCAAGACGGTGTTCGCACTGGCGCTCTGGCTGCTGTCGGCGCTGGGCCTCGCGGCGATCGCGCGCGATCTCGGCCTGCGGGTGGCGGAGTTGGCCGTGGCGCTTCTGATCTTCGTGCAGCGGCAGGGCATCCTCGGCAACGAATGGCTGTTCGGCACGGTGGAGGCCAAGGGCTTCGCCTATGTCGCGGTGTTCCTGGGCATCACCTCGGCGCTTAACGGGCGCTGGGTCGTGGCCATCGTCGCGGCGGCGGTGGCCACCTACATGCATTTCCTCGTCGGCGGCTTCTGGGCGGCAGCGCTGATCGCGCTGCATCTCTTGAAGACCGGGGACATCGCGCGGTCGGCGCGTCTTGCGGCCGGGTTCTTCGTGCTGATCCTGCCGATCTTCACGGTCCTGCTCTACGAGCGGGTCGGCGTACAGGTCGACGCCTCGGGCCTCGATCGCTCGCTCAACGCGATCTACACGGAACTGTCGGCGCATTACCACGTCGCGCCGCTGCGCGACGGGCTGCGCGAATTCATCAAGGACTGGCTGCCCGGCCTTTGCGCGCATCTGGCACTGCTCTTCGCGCTTCTCCTGCTGCGGGACAGGTTCGCGGACCCCAGGCTGGCGATCTGGCTCGTCGGGCTCAATGCCTATGCGCTGCTCGCGCTCGGCCTCTCGATTCTGGACCACGGCAGCTACCGGCTCGCGCCGCTCTACGTGCTGCGCCCGGCGGGGCTGACGAATCTCCTGTCGCTCATCGCCGTCGCGCATGCGGTGCTCGGGGCGGTGGAGCCGGGCCGGCAGAAACGGGTGGCGCTGGCCGCCGCCGCGGCGGCGGCGCTCATGGTGCTGCCGAATGCCCTGAACAGTCTGGCGCTGATCGCGACCCGGTATCCGCCCGACGCCCGGCTCGAGGCGGCGCTGAGCGACACCGAGCGCGATGTCCTGTCCTGGATCCGGGCCAACACCGAGCCGGACGAGGCGATCGCGGTCGAACCGGTGGGCACCGGCTCGATCCTCGAAGGCGATGCGTTCCCGGGCGGGATGGAGCGGCTGAGCGGGCGCGGCTTCATCGTCAACCACAAGTACATTCCGACCAGCAAGCCGGACCTCGTGCGCTGGTACCGGCTGCTGCAGGCGCGGCGGGACTTCTTTCACGGCGATTGCGGCCGCGCCGCGGTGCTGGGCGCGGATTACGCGGTGATCCGGCTGCGCGACGGCACCTTGCAGGCGGCGCATTGCGTGGAGCCGGTGCATTCGAACCGGGATTTCCTCATCGGACGGGTGCTGCAGGCCGAGGCAAGCGCGGCGGGGCCGTGACGCGGCCGGATCACTCGATCCGCCGCGCCTCGTCGACGAGCATGATCGGGATGCCGCCGCGGATCGGGAAGGCGAGGCCCGCGGGCTTCGAGACCAGTTCCTGCCGCTCGGCATCGTAGCGCAGGGCCGCCTGGGTCAGCGGGCAGACCAGCGCCTCCAGCATCCGGCGGTCGAACTTGCCCTCGTCGCTCACTGCATCATCTCCTCGCCGCCGCCCCTCAGCGCGTATTCCATCAGCGTCACCAGCGTCTCGCGCCGGGTCGTGAGCGACGGCGCCTCGAGCAGCGCCTGCTTGTCCTCCGGCTCGAACGGGCAGAGCATCGCCAGCGAGTTGATCAGCAGCTCGTCCTCCGCCTCCTTGAGGCTGTCCCAGTCGGTCGACAGCTCCTCGGCGGCGAAATAGCGGCGCAGGAGCGCCAGGAAGCCGCGCCTGTCGAAGCCCGGATCGTGCTCGACCGGCCCGAGGTCGCGCTCGAACCCGCCCCAGCCGACCTCGCCCGAGAGATAGGGCGCGAAGCCCGAGACCTCGCGCTTCAGCCGGAAGCGGGAAATCCCGCTGAGCGTGATCATGTAGCGCCCGTCATCGGTCTCGGAAAACGCCGTGACCCGCCCCGCGCAGCCGATCGACGAGAGCAGCGGCTGGCCCTCGGGGCCGGGGCGCGGCTGGATCATGCCGATCAGCCGGTCCGGGGTCTTCAGCACCTCCTCGAGCATGGCGAGATAGCGCGGCTCGAAGATCTGCAGCGGCAGGCGCGCGCGCGGCAGGAGAAGCGCCCCCGGCAGGGGGAAAAGCGGGATCTTCCCGGGCAGGTCGCCATGCAGCTTCATGACCCCGATCCTAGCGGGTGACGTCCCTCACGCAAAGATCATCGACGAGAGTTTCCGGCGCCCCTTCAGCACGATCGGATCGGTGGGCTTCAGCGCCTCGAAGATCGTGAAGAGCTGGGTCTTCGCCGCCCCCTCGTTCCAGTCGCGGTCGCGGCGGAACAGCTCCAGCAGTTCCTCGACCGCGTCCTCGACCTTGCCGGCGGCATGCAGCGCCTGGGCGAGGTCGAACCGCGCCTGGTGGTTGTCGGGCTCGGCGCGGACCTTGTCGAGAAGCTCGGTCACCGGCCCGGCATTCGCGGCCTGCTTCAGCAGCGCGAGCTGGGCGCGGGCGGCGTCGACCTCGGCCGAGGCCGCGATCGCGACGGGCACCGCCTTCAGGAGCGCCTCGGCCTGGTCCTCGTCGCCCGTTGCCAGATGGGCGCGCACCAGCCCGCCATAGGCGCGGGCATTCTCCGGCTCCTCGCCGAGGATCGCCGCGAAGTTCTCGGCGGCATCGACCGCCGCGCCGTCGGCGAGCATCGCCTCGGCGGCGTCGAGCGCCTCGCCAAGCCCGCCGTCACCGGCGAGCCCGGCGAGCCGGTCGACGAAGGCCTTGATCTCCGATCCCTGGATCGCGCCCTGGAAGCCGTCCACGGGCTTGCCTTCCCAGAAGGCATAGACCGTCGGGATCGACTGGATGCGCAGCTGCGCCGCGATCGACTGGTTCTCGTCGACATTGACCTTGGCCATGCGGACGCGGCCCTTGGCGGCGGTCACCGCGGCCTCGAGCGCCGGCCCGAGCGTCTTGCACGGCCCGCACCACGGCGCCCAGAAATCGACGATCACCGGCACCTCGCGGCTCGCCTCGATCACCTCCGTCATGAAGGTCGCCTCGGTCACGTCGCGGATCAGATCCCCGGCGCCGGCGGCCGCATCCTGTTTCTGGCCAAGTTCGAGCATGCTTGCCCCCTTTTTCTCGCGTTGCCCCCTATATGAGCGCCGCGGAGCGAAAGGCCAAGAGGCATCGGGACATGGCGCCGCCAATTCACCTTGCCGGAAATATCCCCGCCGGAGGCTTCCGCCGGCCGAACCCGCGCGACCGGCTCAGCCCTTGCCGAAGAACGGCGTGACCTGCGCCACGATCACCGCATTCTCGGCCAGCGCCTGGTCCATCAGCCCGCGCTCGTCGTCCTCGATCTCGTGGCCTTGCGCGATGCGCTCCTCGAGCGTGCCGTATCCGGTCACGTCGAGGGGGGCGAGATCGGCTTCCTTCAACACCGCGACGGTCTCGCGCACCGCCTCGGCCTCGTCGACGCCCGAGGCATAGACCATCAGCGCCGCCCCCGTGGCACCCTTCGGCAGGCCGTCGCCGGCCTTGCGGCCGACCTCGACCACGAGGGTATAGACCTGCTGCGGTCGGGCGGTTTTGCTCGGCTTGTCCATGGCGCGGCACTATACCGCGCGCCTCGCGCGGTCAACCGCGCGCGGCGCAGCCTCTGGTCGCCCGGTTCAGGTTTCGCGCGGCCATGCTATTATTCCCGCGTCAAGCGCTGCGCCCATGGGGGCCGACATGACGGAATGGATGCCTGATGGCCGCTCTCGCAGGGCCCGGATCGGCATCGTGACACCGCATCTAGATCCGGTGCCGGAAACCGAGTTCCAGGCGCTCGCGCCCGACGGGGTGACGGTGCATGCGGCGCGCGCGCCGCTCGGCATGATCGCTCCGGATGGCGAGATCATCCCCCGGGTCGGCCCCGAAACGGCCTGCGACTTCGCGCAATCGAAAGAGTTGGAAACGGCCATCCGGCATGTCGCGGCGGTCGCCCCCCGCGCCATCGTCTACGCCTTCACCAGCAGCAGCTACATCCTCGGCACGGCGGAGGATGCCGCGTTGAAGCGGCGGCTCGAGGCCATCAGCGGCGGGATTCCCGTGATCATCCAGGCCGCGGCTCTCGTGGCCGGGCTCAGCGCGCTCGGCGCCAGCCGGATCGCGCTGTTCCACCCGCCCTGGTTTTCCGACGACCTCGATGCGCTTGGCGCGGGATATTTCGGCGCGGCCGGTTTCGAGGTTCTGCATCACGGGCCGTCGCGCCTGCGCGACACCTATGGCGACATTGAGCCCGTGCAGATCCATGACTGGGTTTCGGCGCGCGTTCCCGCCGGAACCGGGGCCGTCGTCATCGGCGGCGGCGGTTTTCGGGCGATCGGCGTGATCGCCGCGCTGGAACGCGATCTCGGCATGCCGGTCCTGAGCGCCAATCAGGCCGCGTTCTGGATGGCGTTGCGCGTTTCCGGAGTTGACGACGACTTGAAAGACTACGGGCGGCTCTTCGGCCGCCCGCTCCCTCAACCCTGACAACCCGACAAGGGCCGCGATCAGTCCCTCAGAAGCTCGTTGATCGAGGTCTTGGACCGGGTCTGGGCGTCGACCTTCTTCACGATCACCGCGCAGTAGAGGTTCACGCCGCCCTTGGCCGGCATCGAACCGGCGACGACCACCGAGCCCGCCGGCACTTCGCCATAGCTGACGTTGCCGGTCTCGCGGTCGACGATCTTCGTCGACTTGCCGATGAACACGCCCATGCCGAGCACCGAGCCCTCGCGCACGATGCAGCCCTCGACGACTTCCGAACGCGCGCCGATGAAGCAGTTGTCCTCGATGATCGTCGGGCCGGCCTGCATCGGCTCCAGGACGCCGCCGATGCCGACGCCGCCGGAAAGGTGCACGTTCTTGCCGATCTGCGCGCAGGAGCCCACGGTGGCCCAGCCGTCGACCATCGAGCCCTCGTCGACATAGGCGCCGATATTGACGAAGGACGGCATCAGCACCACGCCCTTGCCGATGAAGGCCGAGCGCCGGACGATCGAGCCGGGCACCGCGCGGAAGCCCGCTTCGCGCCATTCATGCTCGCCCCAGCCCTGGAACTTCGAGGGCACCTTGTCCCACCAGGTGGTGCCGCCGTTGCCGCCCGGGATCGGCGCCATGTCGTTCAGCCGGAACGACAGCAGCACCGCCTTCTTGGCCCACTGGTTGACGTGCCAGTTGCCGTCCGCCTGGCGCTCGGCCACGCGGAGCTTGCCGCTGTCGAGCGCGGTCAGCGTGTCTTCGATCGCCTCGCGGGTTTCGCCCCCGGTCGCGGGGGTGATCGTGTCGCGCGCCTCCCAGGCGGCTTCGATGGCGGTCTCAAGTGCGGCATTGGACATGGCGTTTCCCCCCGGGATCAAGCGTCGCGTGACCATGGCCTATAGGGCGCGCGTTGCCGCGAAGCAATGCGACCATGCGCGTCACAGTTGCGCCATCGCGCGCTGTGGCGGCTGGCCTCGCATCACCAAACCCGCTACCTCTGGATTGTATGGAGCCCCGAGGACGCGCATGAACGAAGAACTTCGCAGCCATCCCTTCCGCCACAGCCAGCAGGACGTGGAGGCGGCCGACCGGATCCCCGATACGCCGCAGACCCGGGCGCCGGCCTACCGGCTGGCCTTCACCGACAACGACTTCATGTGCCGCGAGGAACTCAGGCCCGTGCGGCTGCAGCTCGAGCTCCTGAAGCCGCAGATGATCATGGACGAGCGCGGCATCGAATCGACGATCGTGCTGATGGGCAGCGCCCGGATCCCCGATCCCGAGGCCGGAGGCGACGGCGAGCCGAACGGCCTCGCCAGGCTCGCGCCCTATTACGGCGAGGCGCGCAAGCTCGCGCGGATGATGACCGAGAAGAGCATGAAGAGCTACGGCCGCGAGGACGTGATCGTCACCGGCGGCGGGCCCGGCGTCATGGAGGCCGGCAACCGGGGCGCGATGGATGCCGGCGGTCATTCGATCGGGCTCAACATCGTGCTGCCGCACGAGCAGGCGCCGAACGCCTATGTGACGCCGGACCTGTGCTTCAACTTCCACTACTTCGCGATCCGCAAGATGCATTTCCTGATGCGCGCCAAGGCGCTCTGCATCTTCCCCGGCGGCTTCGGCACGCTCGACGAGATGTTCGAGAGCCTGACGCTGATCCAGACCGGGCGGATGAAGCGGGTGCCGTTCCTGCTCTTCGGCCGCGCCTTCTGGGACAGCATCATCAACTGGCAGGCGCTCGCCGATGCCGGCACGATCTCGCCCGAGGATCTGGGGCTCTTCCGCTATGTCGAGACCGCGGAAGAGGCGGCCGCGATCATCGCCGACTGGAAGGACGACGCCTGAGCGCGGCCGGGCCGCCGGCCGCGGCGGTCACCGGGCGGAGCGCCGCCAGATGCGGGCGCGGGTGATCGCCCGGATGGCAGCGGCAAGCCGTGCCCGGATTCGCGCGGCGCGGGCCTCGTTCCGGCGCCGCCGCCGCTCCGCCGCGCGCTCGCGCCGGTCCTGCAGATGGCGGCGCAGTTCGACCTCGTGGCGCAGGGGCGCGACGCCCTGCGGAGCATGGCCGGTGAGGTCGCGCAGTCTCAGTTCGGTATCGTCGATCAGCATGGCTTCGCCTTTTGTTTCGTCTGGTTCCGACGCCGATCCTACGCCGTTGCCTCTCCCTTTCATTTCGGTTATGACCGAAATATGGATGGGATCGCGACGATTGCCGAACTGGCCGCGCTGATCGGGGATCCGGCCCGCGCCAACATGCTCTTCGCGCTGAAGGCGGACGGCACGGTTTCGGCCGGCGACCTCACGGGCGTCGCCAATGTCGCGCCGAGCACCGCGAGCGAGCATCTGGCCAAGCTGGCGGCGGCCGGGCTGGTGCGGATGACCGCGAAGGGTCGGATGCGCTACTACAGCCTCGCCGATCCTGCGGTGGCCGAGCTTCTCGACGGCGTGGAAAGCCTTGCCGGCCTCCTGTCGGGCCGTGCCCGCCAGCCGCGGCAATGGGACCGGGCCGAGACCCATTCGCGCTGCTGCCTGGATCACCTCGCCGGCCGGCTCGGCGGCGATCTCGCCGGGGCGGCGGTGGCGCGGGGCTATCTGCGGCTCGCGCCGCGCGGGCCGCAGCTGACCGGGGCCGGCACGGGTTGGCTCGCGGCGCTCGGCGTCGATGCCGGAAGCCTCAGGGCCGGGCCGCGCAAGCTGTTGCGGCTCTGCCCCGACTGGACCGGCGAGGCGCCACATATCGGCGGCGCGGTCGGTGCGGCGATCCTGCGGGGGCTGATCGGCGCCGACTGGCTGCGCCGCCCGAGGGGCGCGCGCCATGTCGTGGTCACGCCGAAGGGTGCTGCGGGCTTCCGCCGGGAATTCGGTCTCGACCTGCGGCCGCCGACGGAATGACCCGGCGCGCGCGCGGTCACACGATCACCGCGATCCTGTCCTGTTCGCCCACGCCGAACACCCGCTTGTAGCGCGCGATCTGGTCGGCCGGGCCCATCGCCTTGTTGGGATTGTCCGAGAGCTTCACCGTGGGCCGCCCCTCGGCCGCCACCGCCTTGCAGACGAGGCTGAACGGCGCCAGCGCGTTATCGGCCGTCAGCCCGCCGAAATCGTTGGTCAGGAGCGTGCCCCAGCCGAATGACACCCGGGTCCGCCCGGCGAATTGCGCGTGCAGTTCCTCGATCTTGTCGACGTCGAGCCCGTCCGAGAAGATCACCAGCTTCTTGGTCGGATCCTCGCCGCGCTCCTTCCACCAGCGGATCGCGATCTCGGCCCCGGTGGCGGGATCGCCGCTGTCGATGCGGATCCCGGTCCAGCCGGCGAGCCAGTCCGGCGCGTGCTTCAGGAAGCCCTCGGTGCCGTAAGTGTCAGGCAGGATGATCCTGAGGTTGCCCTCGTGCTCCTCGTGCCAGTCGGCGAGCACCTCGTAGGGCGCCTGGCGCAGCGCCGCGTCGGTGTCGGTCATCGCGCAGTAGACCATCGGCAGTTCATGCGCGTTGGTGCCGATCGCCTCGATGTCGCGACGCATCGCGATGCGGCAGTTCGAGGTGCCGACGAAAGCCTCGCCGAGCCCCTCGATCATCGCCTGCACGCACCAGTCCTGCCAGAGGAAGGAATGCCGCCGCCGCGTGCCGAAATCGGCGATGCGGAGGCCCTTGATCTTCTTCAGCCGCTCGATCTTCTCCCAAAGCCGGGTCATCGCGCGGGCATAGAGGACCTGCAGCTCGAACTTGCCCATCGCCGCGAGGACCGCGCGCGATCTGAGTTCCATCAGCACCGCGAGCGCCGGGATCTCCCACAGCATCACCTCGGGCCACTTGCCCTCGAAGGTCAGCTCGTACTGGTCGCCCTTGCGTTCGAGATGGTAGGGCGGCAGCCGCAGCGCCTCGAACCATTCCATGAACGAGGGCGAGAACATCTGCCGCTTGCCGTAGAAGGTGTTGCCGCGCAGCCAGGTCGACTCGCCCCGGCTGAGCGAGAGCGAGCGGACGTGGTCGAGCTGTTCGCGAAGCTCGCCCTCGTCGATGAGCCTGGCGAGCGGGATGCGGGTGGTGCGGTTGATGAGCGAGAAGGTGACGTTGGTGTCGGGCCGGTTCCTCAGCACCGACTGGCACATCAGGAGTTTGTAGAAATCGGTGTCGATCAGCGACCGGATGATCGGGTCGATCTTGAAGGCGTGGTTGTAGACGCGGGTGGCGATATCGACCATTCAGGCCTCCAGCCGCACGCCGGCGGCGCGCATCTCGTCGCGCGCGCGGGCGAGCGAGCCGTCGAGGTCGATGGCGCGGCAGGCGCCTTCGAGCACCGTGACGGCGAAGCCGAGCTTCGCGGCGTCGATCGCCGAATAGGCGACGCAGAAATCGGTGGCGAGGCCGACGACCGTGAGCTCGGTCACGCCGCGGGTCCTGAGATAACCCTCAAGTCCCGTGGGCGTCGCGTGGTCGTTCTCGAAGAACGCGGAATAGCTGTCGATCGCGGCGCGGAAGCCCTTGCGGAGGATCAGGTCGGCCGGGTCGGTGGCGAGGTCGTCGTGGAACGCCGCGCCGTAGCTGCCCTGCACGCAATGGGTGGGCCAGAGCACCTGCGGCCCGTAAGCCATCTCGGTCAGGCTGAAGGGCTCGGCGCCCGCGTGGTTCGCCGCGAAGGAGGAATGGTCGGCCGGGTGCCAGTCCTGGGTCAGCACCCTGACCGCGAATTCGCCCATCAGCGCGTTGATGCGGGGAATGATCGCGTCGCCCTCGGCGACGGCCAGCGCGCCGCCGGGGCAGAAGTCGTTCTGCACGTCGATGACGATCAGGGCTTCGGTCTGCGGGCGCATGGCGCTTCCTCGCTTGGCACCCCTCGTTGCTAGGATGCCCCCGGGCGGAGGTCAATGGCCGGGCTTGCCTTCACGGCGCGCCGCGGCCTATCAGGGCGCATGATCACCGTTGCCGCGCTTTACGAATTCACCCGCTTCCCGGACCCCGCCGCCCTGCGCGGCGCGCTTCTCGCGGCCTGCGAGGCAGCGGGCGTCAAGGGCACGCTGCTTCTGGCAGCCGAAGGGATCAACGGCACCATCGCCGGGACGCGCGAGGGCATCGACGCGGTGCTCGCCCATATCCGGGCGCTGCCCGGCTGCGCCGATCTCGACTGGAAGGAGAGCGCCGCGACCGAGATGCCGTTCGGGCGGATGAAGGTGCGGCTCAAGCGCGAGATCGTGACGATGGGCGAGCCGGAGGTCGATCCGACGCGCGGCACCGGGCGCTATGTCGCGCCAACCGAGTGGAACGCGCTGATCGGCGCGCCCGATGTCGTGGTCATCGACACCCGCAACGACTACGAGGTTGCGATCGGCACGTTCGAAGGCGCGATCGACCCCGGCACGCGGTCGTTCCGCGAGTTTCCCGGCTGGTGGCGGGAGAATGCCGCGCGCTTCGCCGGCAAGCGGGTGGCGATGTTCTGCACCGGCGGCATCCGCTGCGAGAAATCGACGAACTTCCTTCTCGGCGAGGGCGTCGAGGAGGTCTACCACCTCCAGGGCGGCATCCTGAAATACCTCGAAGACGTGCCGGAGGCCGAGAGCCGCTGGCAGGGCGAATGCTTCGTCTTCGACCAGCGGGTGAGCGTCGGCCACGGGCTCGTCGAAGGCGCGCACCGGATGTGCCATGCCTGCCGGCGGCCGCTCTCGGCCGAGGACCTGGCGCATCCGGATTACGAGGACGGCGCGCGTTGCCCGGCCTGCGCGGGCGAATATTCCGAGCCGCAGCGGCAGCGATTCCGCGAGCGCCAGCGGCAGATGGAACTCGCCGCGCGGCATGGCCGGCGCCATCTCGGCCCGCAGCGCCGGGACGCGTGACGCGGCGCCGGGGCGCGTTCTAGCCGGACCCCTCCTTCTCGTCGCGCCGCCGCGGATCGGGGCCAGGACCATCCGCGAAGCGCGTATAGCGCGCCGACGAAGCCTTTGCCGGCGCCGCAGTCTTCGGCGCGGTCTTCGGTGCGTCCTTTGCGCGCGCGAGCGTCGGGCCGCCCGCCTCGCGGCGCGTGGCCGCCGGGCTGGCCTCTCGCGACCAGATCGTCCGCGCTCTGCGCGGTTCCTTTGCCGGGGCGGCAGCGGCCTCGGGCGCGTCGGAGGCGTCCGCCATCCACAACCCCGCGCCGAGCAGGAAGAACACGAACGAGAAGATCGAGGTCCAGATATGCACCGTCGCCAGCGAGAAGGTGAGCCCGATGAAGGTGAAGATCCAGGCCAGCCGCAGGTTCGAGACCGCAGAGCCCGGCGTCAACGCCCGCCGCCCCACGCGGATGAGCGCGTCGAGATACGCACCCGCCAGCAACAAGAAGCCCGGAATCCCGAACTTGACCGCCACGACCAGCCAGAAATTGTCGATGCTGCCCGACCGCATGAAGCTCGGCCGGATCCAGCCTCGCAGGCCGAGCCCGAAGATCGGGTTGTCCCAGACGTTCATCATGCCCCATTCGAAGATGATCGCGCGCCAGAAGGCATTGTGCGCCGAGAAGGTCGCATAGCTCATGAACACGCGGATCGGCGTCCGGTTCGAGAGGAGGTCGACGACGACATAGCAGAAGGCGAACAGCCCCACGAGAAGCATCCAGCGCCGCGGATTGCTGCGGAAGATGAAGTTCCAGGCCATCAGGCCGAACTGCATCAGGGCCGCGAGCAGCGCCCCGCTCGACAGGCACAGGAACACGCCGACGCAGATGGCGAAGACCCCGAGGCTCCGCGCGCCGCCGCTCATCACGCCCTTCATGCCGACATAGGTCAGCGACAGGGCCGTCGTGCAGAACAGCCCGTAATGGATCGGATGCGCGAAGACCACCTGTGCCCGTTCGAGCCCGAGACGCTTCGCGATGTCGATCTGCTGAACCGACTTGAGGCCGGGGATCTGGCTGATCAGGTCGATGAGCACCGCGGTGCCGGACTG
>JBFKMA010000030.1:0-12652 GCA_041630175.1 Albidovulum sp. | reverse complement strand
TTGATGCCACGACAAAACAAACGGGAGAGGAACACGATGAAACATGCAGCCTTCGGGGCACTCGTCGCACTTGGACTGGCCGCCACCCCGGGCATTGCCCAGGAAACCTTCATCTCGATCGGCACCGGCGGCGTCACCGGCGTCTACTACCCGACCGGCGGCGCGATCTGCCGGATGATGTCCAAGAGCCGCGCCGAACATGGCATCCGCTGCGGCGTCGAATCGACCGGCGGCTCGGTCTACAACGTCAACGCGGTGCGCTCCGGCGAACTGCAGTTCGGCGTCGCCCAGTCCGACGTTCAGTTCAAGGCGCTGAACGGTGAGGGCACCTTCGCCGAGAACGGCGCCAATCCGGACCTGCGCTCGGTCTTCTCGATCCACCCGGAGCCCTTCACCGTCGTGGCGCGCGCCGATGCCGGCGTTTCCACGTTCGAGGACCTGAAGGGCAAGCGGGTGAACGTCGGCAACCCGGGCTCGGGCCAGCGCGACACGATGGAAGTGCTGATGGCCGAGATGGGCTGGACGATGGCGGACTTCTCGCTCGCCTCCGAGCTTCAGGGCGCCGAACAGTCGCAGGCGCTTTGCGACAACAACATCGACGGGATGGTCTACACCGTCGGCCACCCCTCGGGTTCGATCCAGGAGGCGACGACCGCCTGTGACTCCATCCTCGTCAACGTCACCGGCCCCGCCGTCGACGCGCTCCTTGAAAAGCACCCCTACTACCGCAAGGCGGTGATCCCTGGCGGCATGTATCGCGGCACTGACGCGGATGTCGAAACCTTCGGCGTCGGCGCGACGCTCGTGACTTCGGCTTCGGTGTCCGACGACGTGGTCTACGCGCTGGTGAAGGCGGTTTTCACCGACATCGACCAGTTCCGCGGCCTGCACCCGGCCTTCGCCAATCTCGACCCGAAGGAAATGGCGGGCGCCGGCTTGTCCGCGCCGCTGCATCCGGGCGCCGAGAAGTACTTCCGCGAGGCCGGTCTGATCGAGTGACCATTGCGGCCTGAACGCAGCCGCCCTTCACCGGTTGCGTCACGCGGGGCGCCGTGCAGGCTGCGGCGCCCCCTTTGCCTTCCCGCCGGCAGGGTCCGGCGCTTCCGAGAGGGGGACGAAGATGAGCGAGCATACCGAAGCCAAGGCCACCCAGCTCAGCGATGACGAGCTTCAGGATCTCGTCGCCTCCACCGATACCGGCGGCCGGGTTCCGACGAGCCGGTCGGTCGCGCTGCTGATTTCCGGCCTGGCGCTGGCCTGGTCGATCTTCCAGCTCTGGATCGCGCAGCCGCAACTCTGGTTCGGCCAGTACCTGCCGGTGATGAACTCGTCCCAGACCCGGCCGGTGCACCTCGCCTTCGCGGTGATCCTCGCCTATCTTGCCTATCCCGCCTTCAAGAACTCGCCGCGCGACCGGGTGCCGATCTACGACTGGATCCTCGCGCTTGTCGGGTTCTTCTGCGCCTTCTACGTCTTCGCCTTTTCCCGCGAGCTTGCAGTGACCGCGCGCTCCGGCCTGCCCACGCCAAACCAGATCGTGATCGGCGCCGTCGGCATCCTGGTGCTTCTCGAAGCCTCGCGCCGCGCGCTCGGGCCGGCGCTGACGGTGGTGGGTTCGCTGTTCCTGCTCTACGCCTATATGGGACAGGGCTGGCTGATCCCCGACATCATCGAGCATAACGGGCTTTCGTTCAAAGCGATCGTCAACGCCCAGTGGCTCGACACGACCGGTGTCTTCGGCATCCCGCTTGGCGTCTCGACCGCCTTCGTCTTCCTCTTCGTCCTGTTCGGCGCGATCCTCGACAAGGCGGGAGCGGGGAACTACTTCATCCAGCTCGCCTTCGCCGGCCTCGGGAGCTTGCGCGGCGGCCCGACCAAGGCGGCCGTGGTGGGTTCGGCGATGACCGGCCTCATTTCCGGCTCCTCGATCGCCAATGTCGTCACCACCGGCACCTTCACGATCCCGCTGATGAAGCGGGTGGGCTTCTCCTCCGAAAAGGCCGGCGCGGTCGAGGTGGCCTCTTCCGTGAACGGCCAGATCATGCCCCCGGTGATGGGTGCTGCCGCCTTCCTGATGGTCGAGTTCGTCGGCATCTCCTATGTCGAGGTCATCAAGCACGCCTTCATCCCGGCGGTGATCTCATACATCGCGCTGGTCTATATCGTGCATCTCGAGGCGCTGAAGAAGGACATGCCGGCCCTGGGCGAGGCGAAGTCGCTCGCCCAGATGTTCCTCAAGATCTTCATCGGCTTCGTCGCCGCCGCCGGTGCCTTCACCGCGCTCATCTACGGCATCCGCGGCCTCCGCGCCGCAGCACCCGGCATCGCCGACTGGATCGTCCTGGCCGCGATCGCCGTGGTCTATGTCCTCGCCATCCGCGTCGCCGCAGGGCGCGAGGACCTCGCGCTCGACGATCCGGACGCGAAGGAGTTCCACCTGCCCACCGTAGCCCAGGTCTTCCCGACGGGCCTGCATTTCCTCCTGCCGATCCTCGTCCTGATCTGGTTCCTGATGGTCGAGCTGCAATCGCCCGGGAAATCCGCCTTCTACGCGGTCGTGGTGATGCTGTTCATCATCGTCACGCAAAGACCCCTGAAGGCGATGTTCCGGGGCGAGGGCATCGGCCACGCGACCCGCGCGGGCTTCAACGATCTCGTCGAAGGCATGATCGCCGGCGCCCGCAACATGATCGGCATCGGCGTCGCGACTGCGGCGGCGGGGATCATTGTCGCCACCGTGACCAAGACCCCGATCGGCACCGAGCTTGCCGGCCTCGTCGAGGTCCTTTCGGGCGGCAACCTGTTCCTCATGCTGCTCCTGATCGGGGTCTTTTCCCTGATCCTCGGCATGGGGCTGCCGACGACGGCGAACTACATCGTCGTCTCCTCGCTGATGGCCTCGGTCGTCGTCACGCTCGGCGCGCAGGAAGGCCTGATCGTACCCTTGATCGCCGCCCATCTCTTCGTCTTCTACTTCGGCATCATGGCCGACGTGACCCCGCCCGTGGGGCTCGCGTCCTTCGCCGCCGCCGCCGTCTCGGGCGGCGATCCGATCCGTACCGGCTTCACCGCCTTCTTCTACTCGATGCGGACCGTAGCGCTGCCGTTCCTGTTCATCTTCAACCCCGCGCTGATCCTCTACGGCATCGACCTCGGCACCTGGGCGGGGCTCCTGCAGGCCGCGGGCGTGTTCTGCGTCGCCACCTTCGCGATGCTGCTGTTCGCCGCCGCGACGCAGGGCTACTTCCTCGCGCCGTCGCGGATGTGGGAAAGCGCGGCACTGCTGCTCGTCGCCTTCACGCTCTTCGTGCCGGGCTTCTGGCTGAACCGGATCCAGCCGCCCTTCTCCGAGAGCCCCGCGACCGAACTCGCCGCCGCGATGGACGCGGCCCAGCCCGGCGACCGGATCCGCTTCGTCGTCTCCGGCCCCTCCTTCACCACCGGCGGCATGACCGAGACCACACTCGTCCACACGGTCTCCGAGACCGAGCCCGCCACCGGCCGCGCCGAGGCGGCGGGCCTCTTCCTGCTGCCCGATGGCGAGAAGCTCTTTATGGATGAGCCGATGTTCGGCACGCCCTATCAGGAAAAGCTCGCGGGCTTCGATTTCTACACCGACGAACGGGTGGAGGTGCTCAGCGTCCTCTCCCCCGCCGACCGGATGCCGAAGCAGGTCTTCTATATCCCGGCGCTTCTGCTTCTGGGGGCGGTGATCGCGTTGCAGCGCCGCCGCCAGACCAAACCCGCCTTCTGAGGAGGAACGACCATGGCAAAGACAATTCTCCTGGCGGTCGACATCGATAACGAGGAAACCTCGAAGGCGCCGCTCGCCGCCGCGCTCGATCTCGCGCGCGACGGCGGCGTGCTGCACGTCGTCGCGGTGCTGCCCGATTTCGGCATGGCGCAGGTCTCGACGTTCTTCCCCGCAGGGTTCGAGCACAAGATGATCGACCGATTCACCCATTCGCTCGCCGACTGGGTGAAGACGCATGTGCCCAAGGGGGTCGAGGTTCATCCCCACGTCGCCCATGGCACGATCTACGACGAGGTCGTGAAGGCCGGCGACAGGCTCGATGTCGACGTCATCGTCATCGGCTCGCATCGACCGGTGCTCAGCGACTACCTCGTCGGCCCGAACGCGGAGCGGGTCGTCCGGCATTCCGGCCGCTCCGTCTATGTCGCGAGGAGCTGACCATTGCCCAACCACATCTTCGGCCGGTCCACCAAGGGATCCCTGCCCACCGCCGTCCGCGGCGACGGCTGCTACCTGATCGACGCCGAGGGCCGGCGCTATCTCGACGGCTCCGGCGGCGCCGCCGTCTCCTGCCTCGGCCATTCCGACGCCAAGGTCCGCGCCGCGCTGCATGACCAGCTCGACCGCGTGGCCTTCGCCCATACCGGCTTTCTCACCTCCGAGCCGGCCGAGGCGCTCGCCGACCGGCTCGTCGCCGAGGCGCCCGACGGCATCGACCGCGTCTACCTCGTCTCCGGCGGTTCCGAGGCGGTGGAGGCGGCGCTGAAGCTCGCCCGCCAGTATTTCCTCGAAGTGGGCCAGCCCGCCCGCCACCGCGTCATCGCGCGGCGGCAGAGCTATCACGGCAACACCTTGGGCGCGCTCGCCACTGGCGGCAACGAATGGCGCCGCGCCCAGTTCGCTCCGCTTCTGGTCGAGACCTCGCACATCGCGCCCTGCTACGAATACCGCGACCGCGCCGACGGCGAGAGCGTCGAGGCCTACGGCCTGCGCGCCGCCGAGGAACTGGAAGCGGAGATCCAGCGCCTCGGCCCCGAGACCGTGATGGCCTTCGTCGCCGAGCCGGTGGTCGGCGCCACCGCCGGCGCGGTCCCCGCCGTGCCCGGCTACCTCAAGCGCGTCCGAGAGATCTGCGACCGCCACGGCGTGCTCCTGATCCTCGACGAGGTGATGTGCGGCATGGGCCGCACCGGGCATCTCTTCGCCTGCCTCGAAGACGGCGTGAGGCCGGACATGATCACCATCGCCAAGGGCCTCGGCGCCGGCTACCAGCCGATCGGGGCGCTGCTGTGCACCGGCGCGATCTACGACGCGATCAAGGCCGGTTCGGGCTTCTTCCAGCACGGCCATACCTATATGGGCCACGCCATGGCGGCGGCGGCGGCAAAGGCCGTCGTCTCGCGCATCCTCGACGACGGCCTCCTGCCGCGGGTCCGCGCCCAGGGCGCCAAGCTCGATGCGGCGCTCCGCGACCGGTTCGGCCAGCATCCCCATATCGGCGACATCCGCGGCCGCGGCCTGTTTCGCGGGCTGGAACTGGTCCAGGACCGCGAGACCAAGGCCCCGTTCGACCCGGCGCGAAAGCTCCACGCGAAGATCAAGGCCAATGCCTTCGCCGAGGGCCTCATCTGCTACCCGATGGGCGGCACGATCGACGGCCAGCTCGGCGACCACATCCTGCTCGCGCCGCCCTTCATCATCGAGGACGCGCAGATCGACGAACTGACGTCCAAGCTCGCGACCGCCATCGACAGGGCCCTCGCCGCATGAGCCTGCCGCGCCTGATGGTCGCCCCCACCGGCGCCCGGCTCACCAAGGAGGACCATCCCGCGCTGCCGCTGACGATCCCCGAGATCGTCGCCACCGCCATCGATTGCCGCGAGGCCGGCGCCACCGGCGTTCACGCCCATATCCGCGACGCGACGGGCACCCATACTCTCGACGCCGGCATCTACGGCGAACTGCTCGCCGAACTGGCCCGCAGAGCGCCCGGCCTCTACGTGCAGATCACCACCGAGGCCGCCGGCCGCTTCACGCCGGCCGAGCAGCGCAGCCTCGTCGAAACCCTGCGCCCCGCCGCCGTCTCCATCGCGCTCCGCGAGATCACCGCCGAAGAGGACGACCGGATCACCGCCCGCTTCTTCGCCTTCTGCCGGGAGGCCGGGATAGAGGTCCAACACATTCTCTACGACGCCGCCGACATGGAACATCTCGCCCGCCGCGTGGTCGACGGCACGATTCCGGCCGATGGTCTCGCCGTCCTCCACGTCCTCGGCCGCTACACGTCCGGCCAGCGCTCCGATCCCGGCGACCTCGCCGCGCCGCTCGCCGCGCAGGAGGCGTCCGGCCTCGCCCCGGACTGGGCGGTCTGCGCCTTCGGCCCCTCGGAGACCGACTGCCTCCTCGCCGCGCTGAAGGCCGGCGGCAAGGCC
Source organism: Albidovulum sp. (assembly GCA_041630175.1). Taxonomy (GTDB): domain Bacteria; phylum Pseudomonadota; class Alphaproteobacteria; order Rhodobacterales; family Rhodobacteraceae; genus Albidovulum. The sequence continues at coordinate 6,466 of JBFKMA010000030.1, read as the reverse complement.
CGGATCGGGTTCGAGAACAACCGGGCGAACCGCGACGGCACCATCGCCGCCGACAATGCCGAGCGGGTCCGCGACTTCGGCGCGGCGGCCCGGGCCGCAGGCCTGGCGCTATAGCACCGACATCCCCTGCGCCTCGCGCATCAGCGCGGCGAGAACCGGGGTGTGCGGCTCCCGGTAGGGCGCGATCAGCCCCACCGCATGGCGCGCCGCCGTCTCCTCCAGGGGGATGATCCGCACCGGCTTCCCGGCCGCCAGGAATTCCGCCATCTCCACCGGCAGGATCGTCGCCCAGTGCCCGGCGACGACATGGGCCATCAGCACGACGGTGGAGTTCGACTCCACCGCCCCAGTGACGGTGCAGCCCGCCTCCTGAAAATGCTGGTTGATGATCCGCCGGTTCTGCATATCGGGGGTGAGCAGGCAGAGCGGCTCACTGGCGATCTCGTCCCAGCCGACCCGGCTCCGCCCGGCAAGCGCCGAATCCTCGGAGCAGACGAAGGTGTAGCTCTCGCGGTAGATCGGCACCGTCGTGACCCGGCCCAAGGGCTCGTTGTCGAGATAGGAGATCCCGGCATCGACATCGAGGTTCTCGATCATCGACAGGATCTCGGCCGAGGTCCGGGAGAAGATCGTGAACCGCACGTTCGGATGCGCGCGCCCGAACCGCACCGTGAGGTCCACCGCCGTGGTGAGCGCCGTGGGGATCACCGCGAGCCTGAGGTTCCCCGCGAGCCCCTGCCGCACCGCCCGCATCTCCTCGCGCATCGTGCGCGCGTCGCCGACGATCTGGCGCGCCCAGACCAGCACCCGCTGGCCCTCCGGCGTCAGCCCGCCGAAGCGCGAGCCGCGCCAGACGAGCTGCACGCCGAGCTGCGCCTCGAGCGCCTTGATCCCGGCCGACAGCGTCGGCTGGGTGAGCCCGAGGCTTTCCGCCGCGCGCCCGAAATGGCCCTCCCGCGCCAGGGCGATGAACATTTCCAGCTTGTCGATCATGCGCCGCCCACCCCCTTCATCTTGCCGGAAATATCCCCGCCGGAGGCGGAAATCTCAACCGCCGGGCAAAGGCGCGTCAATTCTCGTTGATGTCGCGGTCCCAGAGCTTGGTCTGCCCCTTGCGCACCCCGACGAGCTTTCGCAAGGCCAGCCAGGCGATGAGAGAGGCCACCGCAAAGACGAGGATCAGCGTGGCGAGCGAGCCGCCGAGGACACCGATCCACAGGAGCAATCCCACGCAGGCCGCCCCGATCGCGAAGCCGAGCAGGATGAAGCCCGGGAGCACAACCTCCAGGATCGCCAGCACCGCGCCGGCGATCGTCCAGACCCACCATTCCGTCCAAAGCATCATGCGCGCCCCTTCAGCATCTTGAACGCGTCCCCGAACGCCTCGATCGCGTTCGCAGGCACGATCACCACCTGCTTGCCGGTGCCCTGGCCCACGGCGGTCAGCGCCTCGACCTGCTTCAGCGCGACCTGGTATTGCGCCGCCTCGATGCCGTTCTCGCGGATCGCCTTGGCCACCACTTCGGTCGCATAGGCCTCGGCCTCGGCCTGGATGCGCCGCGCCTTGGCCTCCTGCTCGGCCGCGTAAAGCTGCGCGTCGGCCGAAAGCTCGACCGCCCGCTTCTTGCCCTCGGCCTCGGTCACATGCGCCCGCCGCGCGCGTTCGGCATTGAGCTGCTGCAGCATCGCCGCCCGCGTCGCCTCGTCGAGATTGACGTCCAGAACCTCTGCCCGCGTCACCTCAATCCCCCAGTCATCGACCATCGCCGCGACCTGCTCGCGCACCTTGGCGATCAGGTCCGAGCGGTTCGACTGCACCTGGTCAAGCTCCATCTTGCCGATCTCGGAGCGCACGATCCCGGCCACCGTCGTCGCGATCGCCGCATCGACATCGCGGATCCGGTATACCGTCTTTTCCGGCTCGGTAATCCGGTAGAAGACCGAGGTCTCCACCTTCACCAGCACGTTGTCCGCCGTGATCGCGTCCTGCAGCGCGTTCGGCAACTGCCGCTCGAGGATCGAGATCTTGTGCCGCACCCGGTCGAGGAACGGCACGATGAAGTTGATCCCCGGCCCCAGCACCGCCCGGAGCCGCCCGAACCGCTCCACCACGTGCTTTTCCGACTGCGACACGATCCGCACCCCGAGGAACACGCAGACGATGATGAACACCGCGATGGCCAGCAGCACGCCGTTGCCGCCGAAAACCTGCCCGAACTCCATGACCCTCTCCCTCGTCCTTCTGTGCGCGGACTATGCCCGCCCGGCCGGAAAGTGAAAAGCCCTCGGGGGGACCTTCCTTCCGGCCCGCGACCCGCGTTGATGGCGGCAAAGGGCGGGTGCTCTCGAGCGAGAGAAGGGCGCCGCGCCCGCACCGCCGGCGATATCGTCGAAACCCGCGCCGCATGCTATCGTGGAGACGCGCGTTTCGCGGCCCGTGCCGGCGCCGATCCGAGGCCCTCGGACATCGCGAACCACGCGCATGGCCTGCCACTCGACGTCGCGCGCTCCCGCGGCGAAGCGCGCGGCATCGACACGCGGCGCATCTCGACGGCCGAACGCGATCTGGAGCCGTGGGGGGCGCTGCAGGCCGAGGCCGGGGAGGACAACGTGGCGAAGATCTTCGAGACCCCGCTCTACCCCTACCGGCGCGCGCCCGACCAGGACGCGCTTCTGCCGGTCCGCCACCCCGTCGTGGTGATCGGCGCCGGCCCGGTCGGGCTCGCCGCGGCGATCGAACTCGCGCAGGCGGATGTGCCGGTCGTGCTGCTCGACGACAACGACAGGGTCAGCTTCGGCAGCCGCGCCATCTGCTTCGCCAAGCGGCCGCTGGAAATCCTCGACCGGCTCGGCGCGGCGCAGCCGATGATCGACAAGGGCGTGGTGTGGAACCTCGGCAAGGTCTTCTTCCGCGACCGCAAGATCTTCGAGTTCAACCTCTTGCCGGAGGGCGGGCACAAGCACCCCGCCTTCATCAACCTGCAGCAATACCATTTCGAGGAATACCTCGTCCGCCGGCTTCGCGCGCTGCGGGCCGACGGCAAGCCGGTCGAGATCCGTGGCCAGAACCGCGTCTCGGCGGTCGCCGCGCATGACGATTGCGCGCGGATCGAGATCGACACGCCGGAAGGGCCTTATGACCTCGAGGCCGACTGGCTGATCGCCTGCGACGGCGGAGGGTCGACGACGCGGCGGATGCTGGGGCTCGACTTCGTCGGGCAGGTGTTCAAGGACAATTTCCTCATCGCCGACGTCGTGATGGAGGCCGACTTCCCGACCGAGCGCTGGTTCTGGTTCGACCCGCCCTTCAACCGCGGCCAGTCCGCGCTTCTCCACAAGCAGCCCGACAGGGTCTGGCGCATCGACCTGCAGCTCGGCCGCGACATCGACCCGGAGCGCGAGAAGCGCCCCGAAAACGTCCTCCCGCGGCTCCGCGCGATGCTCGGGGACGAGGCGAAGTTCGAGCTTGAATGGGTGTCGATCTACACCTTCCAGTGCCGGCGGATGGAGCGGTTCCGCCACGGCAGGGTGCTTTTCGCCGGCGACGCCGCGCACCAGGTCTCGCCCTTCGGCGCGCGCGGCGCGAACAGCGGCCTGCAGGACACCGACAACCTCGCCTGGAAGCTCAAACTGGTGATCGAGGGCCTGGCGCCCGAGAGCCTTCTTGACAGCTACAGCGACGAGCGTGTCCTCGCCGCGGACGAGAACATCCTCAACTCCACCCGCTCGACGGATTTCATCACGCCGAAATCCGAGGTCAGCCGGATCTTCCGCGATGCCGTGCTGGACTTGGCTGAAACCCATCCCTTCGCGCGCCCCCTGGTGAATTCCGGGCGGCTGTCGGTGCCCTCGGTCTATGACGGCTCGCCGTTGAACGGCCCCGACGCGGCGGGGCTGCCGCGCCGCACCCGACCGGGCGCGCCCGCCTCGGACGCGCCCCTGCGGGACGGCTGGCTGCTGGAGCGGCTAGGCGGGCGCTTCCAGCTTCTGGCGATCGGCGTCGACGTGCCCGACCGGCTGGAGGACGGCGGCATCGCCATCGAGGCGCTGCGGCTCGCCCCCGACGAAAGCCCGGAACTCGCCGAACGCTATCTCGGCGAGGCCATTGCTGCGATCTACCTGGTGCGGCCCGACCAGCATGTCGCGGCGCGCTGGATGGATTACGACAAGAAGGCGGTGCTCGCGGCCCTGAGGACCGCGACCGCGCGGAATTGAGGAGGAGCGGATGACCAAGCTGATCCTGACCCCGAACATCCCCGACCCGGACGGGTTCTACGCCGAGCTTCTGGCGCTCCAGGCCGGGCGCGACAAGGCGGCCTCGGACGCGCTCAACGCGCGGCTGGTCCTGATCCTCGCCAACCATATCGGCGACCGCGAGGTGCTGCGCGCGGCGATGACCACGGCCGCGGCGGCCGGGCGGAACGGCGCGGGCTGACCGGCGGAAGACCCGTGCGACAGCATGCCCCTTGGCAGATCGCCGCAAAAGGCGTATTCCCCTAGCCCCGGTCGCAGCCTACCCGGGTAACAAAACAAGGGACCCCAATGAAGACCATCGTCATCTGCTCCGGCGGACTCGACTCCGTTTCGCTGGCCCACATGGTGGCCGAGGAGCACGAGCTGACGCGGCTCGTGTCCTTCGACTACGGCCAGCGTCACCGCAAGGAGCTCGACTTCGCCGCCGCCTGCGCGACCCGGCTCGGCGTGCCGCATGACATCATCGACCTGCGCCCGATCGGCGCCGCGCTGACCGGATCGGCGCTGACCGACGACATCGCGGTGCCCGACGGGCACTATGCCGAGGAGACCATGCGCGTCACCGTGGTACCCAACCGCAACGCGATCATGCTCGCCATCGCCTTCGGCATCGCCGCGGCGCGCGGCGACGAGGCCGTGGCCACCGCGGTCCATGGCGGCGACCACTTCATCTATCCCGACTGCCGCCCGGCCTTCACCGAAGCCTTCGAGGCAATGCAGCGCGCGGCGCTCGACGGCTATGCCGACGTGCGGCTCTACACGCCCTTCGTGCACCGCACCAAGGCCGACATCGTGTCCGTGGGCGCCCACCACGGCACGCCCTTCGCCGCGACCTGGTCCTGCTACAAGGGCGGCGCGCATCACTGCGGACGCTGCGGTACCTGCGTGGAGCGGCGCGAGGCCTTCCACCTTGCAGGGATCGACGACCCCACGGTCTATGAAGACTCCGATTTCTGGCGCGAGGCCCTCGCGCGCAAGGAGCGCGCCTGATGTACCGGATCACCAAGGAATTCAGCTTCTCGGCCTCGCACCAGCTGGCGCACCTGCCCGCCGACCACCAATGCGCGCGGCTGCACGGCCACAACTACGTCGTGGTGGTGGAACTCGCGGCTGCCGAGCTCAACGCCGACGGCTTCGTGCGCGACTACACCGAGCTCGGGCTCCTCAAGGCCTATATCGACGAGTGCTTCGACCACCGGCACCTCAACGACGTGATGGGTGATGCGCATTCGACCGCCGAGAACCTCGCGCGGCATTTCTACGACTGGTGCGCGGCGCGCTGGCCGGAAACGGCCGCCGTCCGGGTCAGCGAGACGCCCAAGACCTGGGCCGAGTACCGGCCATGACCACCTTGCGCATCGCCGAGATCTTCGGCCCGACGATCCAGGGCGAAGGCGCGCTGATCGGCGAGCCCACGGTCTTCGTCCGCGCCGGCGGCTGCGACTACCGCTGTTCGTGGTGCGACAGCCTGCACGCGGTCGATTCCGAATACCGCCATACCTGGGCGGCGATGCCGACCGAGGCGGTCTGGGCCGAGGTCGCGCGCCTGTCGGGCGGGCGGGCGCTCACCGTCTCGCTTTCGGGCGGCAACCCCGCGATCCAGGATTTCGGTCCGCTGATCGCCCGCGGCAAGGCCGAGGGCTATCGTTTCGCCTGCGAGACCCAGGGCTCGGTCGCAAGGTCGTGGTTCGCCGCGCTCGACACGCTGGTGCTGAGCCCGAAACCGCCGTCGAGCGGCGAGGCCCCCGACTGGGCGGCGTTCGACGCCTGCCTCGCCGCGGCGCAGGACGGCCCGCGCGTGGTGATGAAGATCGTGATCTTCGACGACGCCGACTACGCCTGGGCCCGCGCCGCGGCCGAGCGCCATCCGGCCCTGCCGCTCTTCCTGCAGCCCGGCAATCCGGACGTCGATCCCGAGATCGCGGTCGCACCGCAGCAGGTGGCCGACCGCTTGCTGTGGCTGGTCGAAAAGGTCACCGCCGACCGCTGGTTCGCCCCGCGGGTCCTGCCGCAGCTGCACGTCCTGCTCTGGGGCAACAAGCGCGGCGTCTGATCCGGCGGCGGGGAACGCCGCGCATACCGTTCGGCTCAGTAGTTCCCCTTGACGCGTTCCTTGGTGGGGTCGAAATGCGGGAAGGCGACGACCCTGGCCTTCAGGCGCTTCTGGTCGCCGTCGAGGCGGCCGATCTCGACTTCCGTGCCGGTCTCGGCA
>JBFKMA010000029.1:0-12697 GCA_041630175.1 Albidovulum sp. | reverse complement strand
GGCGAGGCTCATTACCTGGAAACCGCCCGAATCGGTGAGGATCGGACGGTCCCAGTTCATGAAGCGGTGCAGCCCGCCGAGCCGCGCGATGCGCTCGGCGGTCGGGCGCAGCATCAGGTGGTACGTATTGCCCAGCAGGATATCGGCGCCGGTGGCGCGGACGCTTTCGGGCAGCATCGCCTTGACCGTCGCAGCCGTGCCCACCGGCATGAAGGCCGGCGTGCGGATCTCGCCGCGCGGGGTGGAGATGGTGCCGGTCCGGGCCTTGCCGTCGGTCGCGTGAAGCTTGAAGGAAAATCGCTTTGTCATGACGGCGCTCATAGCGCCTCGCCCGCGCCTTTTGAAGAGCCGTGATCCGGCAGGGCCCGGTCGGACTTTACGCCATACGGGCAATTCCCTATATATTCTCTCAACAACTATGCGAGACGCTCATGACCGCTGAACCGAAAGACCCGATCGAGGGCGCCCCCCTGATCAAACCCTCCACCACCGAACACCCGCTCTACGAGAACGTGGTCGAGGCGTGCAGGGCGGTCTACGACCCGGAAATTCCGGTCAACATCTACGATCTCGGCCTGATCTACACGATCGACATCTCGCCGGAAAACGAGGTGAACATCGTGATGACGCTGACCGCGCCGGGCTGCCCGGTCGCGGGCGAGATGCCGGGCTGGGTCGCCGATGCGGTCGAGCCCCTGGACGGCGTGAAGCAGGTCGACGTGCAGATGACCTTCGAGCCGCAATGGGGCATGGACATGATGTCCGACGAGGCGCGCCTGGAGCTTGGCTTCATGTGATCGCGGCCTGATCAAGCCTGAATACTTGAAAACACGAAAATCATGCCTTATAACTTGATACATAGACAATCAAGTTAAATGGCTTGAAATGCCGCGCATCGCCGCCGTCCTCACCGGAGACCTGATCGGCTCGACCAAGGCCGATCCTGCGGCGGTCGAGCTTGCCATGAACACGCTGCGAAAGTCCGCCGATACGCTCGCGGGCTGGCGCGGCGAAACCGCCCCCCGCTTCACCCGCTTTCGTGGCGATGGCTGGCAGATCGTGGTTGAGCCGCCCGAACTCGCCTTGCGCGCGGCGCTGTTCCTGAAGGCCCGGCTCGGCGCCGGAGGGACCGGGCTTGCCACGCGCATCGCCATCGGCATCGGCCCAATCGCCGATCCCGGCACGGGCGATCTTGCCGGCGCGCATGGCCCGGCCTTCGAGGCCTCGGGCCGGGCGCTCGACGCCATGAAGCGCGGCGAGGATTGGGTCATCGCCGGCGAGGGCATCGGCGGCCTGCATCGAAGCCTCGTGACGCTTCTGGCCGCCACCGCCCGCACCTGGTCGCGCGAGCAGGCCGAAGCGATGGCCCACGCGCTCGATCCGGCCTCGCCCACGCTGGCCGAGATTTCCGGCCGTATCGGCATCACCCCGCAGGCGGTGAGTTACCGATTGAAAGCAGCGGGTTACAAAGAGGTCGACGAAACGCTGAATGCGTGGGAAAACGAAGCGCATCCACCCCCACGAGGCGCCACATGACCGAGACCTTCGCGGCGCTTCTCCTCGCCCATGCGCTGGCCGATTTCGTGCTCCAGACCCGCTGGATCGTGGCGAACAAGCGGCGCTTGCCGGTGCTGTTGCTGCATGGCGCGATCATGCTGGCGGCGGCGCAGGCCGCGACCGGGCGGGCCGACGCCTGGGTGCTTCTGGCACTGGCGCTCGTCCATATCGCGATCGACTGGACCAAGGGGCGCCTCGCCCCGCCGGGTGCCAGCGCGTTCCTCGCCGATCAGGGCGCGCATCTGGCGAGCCTCCTGGCCGTCGCCTGGTTCGCACCGGCGCTGTTTTCCGGCGGGATCTGGGCCGCCTGCCCTGCGGCGCCGGCGCTCATGGCGCTCGCCGCCGGGGCGATCCTCACGATCAACGCGGGCGGCTTCGCGGTCGGCGAACTGATGCGGCCCTATCAGCACGCCGCCCTGCCCGAGGGCCTGCCGAATGGCGGACGGATGATCGGCATGCTGGAACGGGCGGTGATCTTTCTCCTGGTGTTTGTCGGCCAGCCCGCCGGCATCGGCTTTCTGATCGCGGCGAAATCGATCCTGCGCTTCGACACCGCCTCGACCAACCAGCACGCGAGCGAATACGTAATCATCGGCACGCTCGCCTCCTTCGCCTGGGCGCTCGGCCTGGCCTACGGGACGCTCTGGTTCATGGGCTTGCTGCCGCCGCTTGAGATTGCGCGCGCCGCCCCCTAAATTGGGGGAACAGGAAACGGAGATGAAACATGTTCGGCATTCCCGGCAAGGCCCCGGTGAAGCTCACCCCGCGCGCGGTCACGCAGATCACGCGGCTGATGGCCAGGGACGGCGCCTACGGGCTCAAGCTCGGCGTCAAGAAGGGCGGCTGCGCGGGCATGGAGTACACGCTCGAATTCGCCTCCGAAGCGGGACCGATGGACGAGGTCGTCGAACAGGACGGCGCGCGGGTGATGATCGCGCCGATGGCGCAGATGTTCCTCTTCGGCACCGAGATCGATTACGAGACCTCGCTGCTGGAAAGCGGCTTCCGCTTCAACAACCCCAATGTCTCCGAGGCCTGCGGCTGCGGGGAATCGATCAAGTTCAAGGACATGCCGGACGAAGCCGCGTCCCGCGCATGAGCATCTCCGACACCGACATCGCCTTCGCGCTGGAGCTTTTCGACGGGCTCGGGCCGCTTGCGAAGCGCAAGATGATGGGCGGGCTCTGCCTGTACCAGGCGGGCACAATCTTCGCGATCCTGCATGGCGACGGCTCGATCTGGCTGAAGGGTGCGGGCGCCTTCGCGGAGCGCATGACAGCGGAAGGCTGGGAGCACTGGACCTATCAGCGCGACGGCGGCAAGGTCACGGCGATGCCCTACTGGCGGCTGCCGGATGCCGCCCTTGACGATCCCGCGCTGGCCTGCAAACTCGCAACGGAAGCCCTTTCCCACCTGACCTGAGGAGGCGCCGATGCGCAGGAAGCTCGCGGCCGGAAACTGGAAGATGAACGGCCTCACGGCCGACCTCGCCGAGATTCGCGCCCTCGAAGAGGCCCATGCCGCGCCGCGCTGTGACGTGCTCATCTGCCCGCCCGCCACGCTCGTCCCGGCCATGGCCGAGGCAACGGGCCGGAGAATCAGGATCGGCGGGCAGGACTGCCACCCGAAGGTCTCGGGCGCCCATACCGGCGACATCTCGGCCGCGATGCTCGCCGATGCGGGGGCGAGCTACGTCATCCTCGGCCATTCCGAACGCCGCGCCGATCACGGCGAGAGCGACGCGCTCGTCCGCGCCAAGGCCGAGGCCGCGCGGGCCGCGGGCCTCGTCGCGGTGATCTGTATCGGCGAGACCGAGGCCGAACGCGACGGCGGCCGCACGCTCGACGTGATCGGCGTGCAGCTCGACGGCTCGATCCCCGAAGGTGCCAACGGCGCGAATACCGTCATCGCCTATGAGCCGGTCTGGGCGATCGGCACCGGGCGCACGCCGAGGCTCGACCAGATCGCCGAGGTTCACGATTTCATCCGCGCCCGCCTTGCCGGCCGCTTCGGCGCCGAGGCGGAGGGCATGCGGATCCTCTATGGCGGCTCGGTCAAGCCCGCCAATGCCGCCGAGATCTTCGCGGTGTCGAATGTCGATGGCGCGCTGGTCGGCGGCGCGAGCCTCAGGGCCGCCGATTTCGGCCCGATCATCGCCGCGCTCGAGGCGGCCATCTGAGCTTCGCGACCTTTTTGTCGTTTCCGGATGCGCGCGGGGCCCCGGCCCCGTGACAGGATCGCCCCTGTGACCAGTCCTCGCGGGAGCGTTCCGGACGTGACGACAGCTGCTTTCGTTCCTTCGCCCCGCAACGACCGGCTGGGCGCGAATCTCGCCTGCATCTTCTCGATGCTCGTCTGGGCCGTGGGCTTCCCGCTGGGTGACGAGCTTCTGAAGACGCTGCCGGCCCTGACGGTGACGCTGCTGCGAATGTCGCTTGCCGCGCTGTTCCTCATTCCGGTCTGGCTCGTCGCCGACGGCGCCCGCAGGGTCCGGCAGGCGGCCTGGGGGCGCGGGCTGTGGGTGGGCGCGGTCGGCTTCGGGCTCGGCTCGTACCTGCTCATATTCGCCCAGAGCCGCACCGACGGCGTGACCGTCGCTGTGATCTTCGCGACGATGCCGGTCGTGGGCATCGCGCTCGAATGCCTGCTCGACCGGCGCCGGCTCAGCTGGCAGATCGTCGCCGGGCTCCTCCTCAGCGTCATGGGCGGCGTCGCGGTCTACGCGGCGCGGATGGGGCATATCAACATGGGACTCGGCGCGCTCGCGGCGCTCGTGTCGATCGTGGTCTATTGCTGGGGCTCGCGCGCCTCGGTCACCGCCCTGCCCGGCCATTCGGCGATTGCCCGCACGGCGCTGACGATCATCGGCGCGGCCCTCGGTCTCATCGCTGCGCAAGTCGCCTGGTCGGCCCTTAGCGGCGAGCCGGTCGCCTGGACGCGGATCGGCGTCAGGGAGTGGAACTACCTCGCGGTCTACGGCATCGGCTCGCTGGCGCTGTCGCAGCTTCTGTTCCTGATCGGGGTCGCCGGGCTCGGCATCGGCATCGCCTCGATGCACATCAACATCGCGCCGTTCTACGTCATGCTCTTCGCGCTCGCGCTCGGCGGCGGCTGGAACTGGGGCCAGGGCGTCGGCGCGGCGGTCGTCGCGGCGGGCGTGATCATCGCCCAGGGCCGCCGGCGCGGCTTGAAACCCGGCACCGTCCGCGCTTAGGTCGCACCGGACAACCGTCCGGGAAGACGCAATGCTTCACCTCTGCCAATCCCCGACCGAGAAGGGCTTCGTCCAAAACCCCTACCGGTTCTACGACCGCGCCCGCAAAGCCGGCCCGCTGTTCTTCTGGGAGGACTACGGCCTGCCCTGCGCCACCTCGGCCACCACCGTCGGAGCGATCCTGCGCGACCGCCGCTTCGGCCGCGAAGTGCCTCGGGAAAAGCGGGCGGCCATCCCCGACCACCTGAAGCCGTTCTACGCGGTCGAGGCCGATTCCATGCTGGAACTGGAGCCGCCCCGTCACACCCGCCTGCGCGCGCTGGTGCTGCGCGCCTTCACCTCGCGCCGGATCGCGGCGCTCGCGCCCGAGATCGCGGCGCTCAGCCATCAGCTGATCGACGCCTTCCCCGCGGGCGAGTTCGACCTTCTTTCGCATTTCGCCCAGAAGCTCCCGGTCATCGTCATCGCGCGCCTCCTCGGCGTTCCCGAGGAGCGCGCGGACGACCTCCTGAGATGGTCGAACGCCATGGTCGGCATGTACCAGGCGCGCCGCAGCCGCGCGACGGAGGACGAAGCCGTCGCCGCCACGGAAGCCTTCGTCGCCTTCCTGCGCGCCCATGTCGAGGAGCACCGCACGCGCCCCGCCGACGACCTCATCACCCATCTCATCGCCGCCGAGGAGGCCGGCGAGACGCTCTCGACCGACGAGCTGATCTCGACCTGCATCCTCCTGCTCAACGCCGGTCACGAGGCGACGGTCCATACATTAGGAAACGGCGTCAAGGCCCTGATCGAAAACGGTGTCTGGGCCGAGACCCTGACCCCGGACCGCATCGCGGACACGGTCGAGGAGATCCTGCGCTACGATCCGCCGCTGCACCTCTTCACGCGCCACGCCTACGAGGATATCGAGATCGCCGGCCATACCTTCCGCCGCGGCGACGAGGTGGGCTGCCTCCTGGCCGCGGCCAATCGCGACCCCGGCACGTGGCACGCGCCGGACAGCTTCGACCCCGGCCGCCCGGCCAAGCCCAATCTCTCGTTCGGCGCCGGCCTGCACTTCTGCGTCGGCGCGCCGCTGGCCCGGCTGGAACTGCAGATCGCGCTGCCGATCCTCTTCGAGCGCCTGCCCGGCCTGACCCTCGCGGCCCCACCCCGCTACGCCAATCTCTACCATTTCCACGGCCTCGAACACCTGATGGTTGCAGCGGTCGACGCGAACTAGCGTGACCACGGGTAATTGCGCCGCCAGTTGGGCCGCGAAATTTGTCGGGACCGGCCGATACTGATAGATTTGCGCCGGGGCAGTTTCAGCGAGGCAGAACCTCTTTCAGCTAGAGGGAGCGCTCAATGACTGTGCAAATCCGAAATCTCGATTCCAAGACGAAGAGCTTATCCGAAGAGGCTGTTTCGGAGCTCCAGGGCAAATTGCGGGGCACCCTGGCGGGCCCGGGCGAACCGGGTTACGACGAGGCACGCACCATCTGGAACGCCATGGTCGACCGCAAGCCGGCGCTGGCGATCCGCGCGCTCGGCGCAGCGGATGTCGCCGCGGCGATCGACTTCGCGCGCGAGAACCGGCTTTCGATGGCGGTGCGGAGCGGCGGCCACCAGATCGCCGGCCATGCCGTGGCCGAGGGCGCGCTGCTGCTCGACCTTTCCCAGATGCGCTCGGTCCGCGTCGATCCCGCCGCGAAGACCGCCTGGGTCGAGCCCGGCGCGACGCTCGGCGATCTCGACAAGGAGACCGCAGGCTACGGGCTTGCCGTTCCGGTCGGCGTCAACTCGACCACCGGCATTGCCGGACTGACGCTGGGCGGCGGCTTCGGCTGGCTCACCCGCAAATACGGCATGACGATCGACAACCTGATTTCCGCCGACATCGTCACCGCCGACGGCAAGCGCCGGCGCGCGAGCGCCACCGAGAACGCCGACCTGTTCTGGGCGATCCGCGGCGGCGGCGGCAATTTCGGCGTCGTCACCGCGTTCGAATTCCGCCTGCAGCCGGTGGGGCCGGAAGTGCTCGCCGGGTTGGTCGTTCACCCGTTTGCCGAGGCCGGCAAGCTCTTGCGCGAATACCGCCGGCTGATACCGGACCTGCCCGAGGACCTGACCGTCTGGACCGTGTTCCGCAAGGCGCCGCCGCTGCCCTTCCTTCCCGAGGAATGGCACGGGCGCGAGGTCTTCGTCTTCGCGGTCTGCTATGCGGGCGACATCAAGAAGGGCGAAAAGGCGCTCGCCGAACTGCGCGGCCTCGGCAAGCCGATCGCGGATATCGTCGGGCCGATGCCCTTTGCCGGCTGGCAGACGGCCTTCGACCCGCTCCTGACGCCTGGCATGCGCAACTACTGGAAGAGCCACGACTTCATCGAGATCTCCGATGGCCTCATCGACGTCCTGACCGGCGCGCTCGACGACAGCCCGTCGCCGGACTGCGAGATCTTCCTGGCTCAGGTCGGCGGCGCGATGGCGCGAGTCGGCGCCGATGCGACCGCCTATCCGCAGCGGGCGTCGCATTTCATCATGAACATCCATACCCGGTGGGAGGAGGCCAGGCAGGATGCGGAATGCAAGGCATGGGCCCGAAAGGTGTTCGACGGCACGGCACCCTTCGCGGCGGGCAGCGTCTACATCAACTTCATGCCCGATGACGAGGCCGACCGCGTCGCCGGAGCCTATGGCGACAACATGGCGCGGCTGAGCGAGATCAAGGCGAAGTACGATCCCCACAACCTCTTCCGCCTGAACCACAATATCGCGCCGGACCAACACCGGGCCGCCGCTGAATGACACTGCAGGCCGGCGCCGCAACCGGCGCCGGCCCGCTTCCCGCGCGGACCTACTCCTGAAGCGGCAGGAGCGTCGTCGACTTGATCTCCTCCATGCTCAGAAGCGCCGTGACGTTGTAGATCTTCACCTCGGAGATCAACGCCTGGTAGAACGTGTCATAGGCGCGGGCATTCTTCACCCGCACCTTCAGGATGTAGTCGATATCGCCGGCGAGGCGGTGCGCCTCCAGCACTTCCGGCCGGCTCTTCAGCGTGGCGAGGAACTTCTTCTGCCAGTCCGCCTCGTGCTCCGAGGTTCGGATCAGCACGAAGAAACACGCCTCGAGACCCAGCGATTCCGGGTCGAGCAGCACCGTCTGCCGACCGACCACGCCGGCCTCCTTCATCTTGCGGATCCGGTTCCAGACCGGCGTCTTCGACGACCCCACCTTGCGGGCGATTTCGTCGAGCGACTGGCTCGCATCCTCCTGCAACTCGGCAAGGATTTTCCGATCCATGTCGTCAAGTCGGACTGACATTCGCTTTTTCCTCCGATTCCGAAACGCGGGTCCTGTCACAGCCTGATTACAGAACATACGTCCTTATTCGCAAGGGCATATGGCGGAATAATGGGAAAATTTCCTATATTGGGTGCAGAAAACGACCGCCGATTCCGACCGCCCGAAAGGATCCATCCCGATGAGCCGCGCTTTCATGCCGAAAGTCGTCACCGCAAATGCTCTGATCGAGGGCGACGTCGTCTATCTCACCGCCGACGGCGCCTGGTCGCGCGAGCATCGCGAGGCCGAGCTGATCGAGGACGAGGCCCATGCCCAGCTCCGGCTGCTCGAGGCCGACCGGCAGCGCAACCTCGTCGTCGGCGCCTATCTCGCCGATGCCCGCCCGGGTCCGAACGGGCCGGAGCCCATCCACTTCCGCGAAGCCTTCCGCACCCGCGGCCCTTCGAACTACGCCCACGGCAAGCAGGAGACCTCGAATGTATAAGTACTCCGATTTCGACGAGGCCTTCGTTCGCCAGCGGAACGCCCAGTTCCGCAAGCAGGTGGAACGCCGCGTCGACGGCGCGCTGACGGAAGAGGAATTCCGTCCGCTGCGGCTGATGAACGGCCTCTACCTCCAGCTTCACGCCTACATGCTGCGCGTGGCGATTCCCTATGGCACGCTGCGTTCCGACCAGATGCGCCAGCTCGCGATGATCGCCGAGCGCTGGGACAAGGGCTACGGCCATTTCACCACGCGCCAGAACATCCAGTACAACTGGCCGAAACTCTCCGACGTGCCCGATATCCTCGACGCGCTCGGCGACGTGCAGATGCACGCGATCCAGACCTCCGGCAACACGATCCGCAACGTCACCGCCGACCATTTCGCCGGCGCCGCCGCCGACGAGATCGAGGACCCGCGCCCGACCGCGGAACTCATCCGCCAGTGGTCCACGGATCATCCGGAATTCCAGTTCCTGCCGCGCAAGTTCAAGATCGGCGTCACCGGCTCGCCCAATGACCGCGCCGTGACGAAGTCGCACGACATCGGCCTGCGCATCGTCCGCGGCGGCTCGGGCCAGACCGGCTACGAGGTGCTCGTGGGCGGCGGCCTCGGCCGCACACCGATGGTCGGCCAGGTGATCCGGCCGTTCCTGAAGAAGGAGGACCTGCTGCCCTATCTCGAGGCGATCGTCTCGACCTACAACCTGATGGGCCGCCGCGACAACAAGTACAAGGCGCGGATCAAGATCACCGTGTTCGAGAACGGCATGGAGAAGTTCCGCGACGCCGTCGAGGAGCGTTTCAAGGTCACGCGCCAGGAGTTCTCCGGCGCCGACCAGGACGTGCTGAAAGAGATCGAGGCGCATTTCGCCGCCCCGGCCTTCCGCAACGCGCCCGAGGACGCCTATCTCGCCGCACGCAACGCCGACCCGGTCTTCCGCTCCTGGAGCGACACCAACCTGACCGAGCACCGCGCGCCGGGCTACGCGATCGTCACCGTGTCGCTGAAGGCGCATGGCGAGACGCCGGGCGACGCCACCGCCGCGCAGATGCGGCTTTTGGCGGAGCTAGCCGACAAGTACGGCCATGGCGAGCTGCGGATTTCGCATGAGCAGAACGTGATCCTGCCGCATGTCCACAAGTCGGACCTGCCGGCGCTGCACGCCGCGCTGAAGACCGAGGCGCTCGCCACCGCCAATATCGGCCTCGTCTCCGACATCATCGCCTGCCCCGGCATGGATTACTGCGCGCTGGCCACCGCCCGCTCGATCCCGGTCGCGCAGCAGATCTCCTCGCACTTCAAGGCCATCGGCCTCGAGGAGGAGATCGGCCAGCTCAAGATCAAGATCTCGGGCTGCATCAATGCCTGCGGCCATCACCATGTCGGCCATATCGGCATCCTCGGCCTCGACCGCGCCGGCGTGGAGAACTACCAGATCACGCTCGGCGGCGACCACACCGAGAACATGGTCGTCGGCGAACGCGCCGGGCCGGGCTTCGCCTATGACGAGATCGTGCCCGCGATCGAGCGGCTCCTGCGCGCTTACATCGAGGTCCGCGAGGACGCGTCCGAGACCTTCCTCGACGCCTATCGCCGGCTCGGGCCCGCGCCCTTCAAGGCCGCGCTCTATCCCGTGGAGGCCGCCCGCGATGCCGCTTGAGGCACCGCTCACCTCGATCGACGAGCGCGTCGCCGCGCTCAACGACCGCTATCGCCACCATTCGGCGACGGCGGTCCTCGAGCGCGCGCTCTTCGATCCCGAGGTCGGGAACCTCGCACTCGTCTCGTCCTTCGGGGCGGAATCGGTGGTGCTTCTGCATCTCGTCTCGGTGATCGCGCCCGGCACGCCGGTGATCTTCATCGACACGCAGATGCTGTTCCCCGAGACGCTGGAATACCAGCGCGAGCTCGCGGGCAAGCTGAACCTGACCGACATCCGCACGATCCGCGCCGACCAGCGCGACGTGAACTTCGAGGACCCGGACGGTACGCTCAATCAGTTCAACACCGATGCCTGCTGCGCGCTGAGAAAGACCCTGCCCCTCGAACGCGCGCTGCAGGGTTTCGACGGCTGGATCACTGGCCGCAAGCGCTTCCAGGCCGGCACCCGCGCAGCGCTCGAGTTCTTCGAGAACGAATCGGACCGCCGGATGAAGGTCAACCCGCTCGCCCATTGGGGCCGCGAGGATCTCGAGGACTACATCGTCAACAACCGCCTGCCGCGCCATCCGCTGGTCGCGAAGGGCTATCCTTCGATCGGCTGCGCGCCCTGCACGAGCCCGGTGAAGGAAGGTGAAGATCCCCGCGCAGGGCGTTGGCGCGGAACCCAGAAACAGGAATGCGGCATCCATTTCATCAATGGCAAAGCGGTGCGCGGACCGGTCCAGCCGGACAACGAGACGAAGGAGACGGCAGCATGAGCGTGATCGTGCGCGACGACGGCTTTCACGCCGAGGATTACACCGGCGACAAGGCGCTCGACATCGCCCAGGACACCAGGCCCGAGGCCCTGCCCGCCTCGTTCGACGGCGTGGACCTGATCCGCGTGGCCTTCCCGTCCTTCGCCGATGGTCGCGGCTTCACGCTGGCGCGCCATCTGCGCGCCAGCGGCTATGCCGGGCGGCTGCGCGCCAAGGGCCATGTGATCGCCGACCAATACGCAATGGCGCGCCGCGCCGGTTTCGACGAGGTCGAGATCTCCGACGAGCTTGCCGAACGCCAGCCCGCCGACCAGTGGATCTTCCGCGCCGACTGGAAGGACCACGACTATCGGTCGCGGCTGAAAGCCTGATCCGGGGGTTTCCCCTAGTCCGAAACCTGAATAGAAGGATGGGCGGGCACTGGCGGCCCGATTGTGCCATGAACGATCTGAACACCGTGAACGAACTCCAAGCGACCCCCGTCCGAACGCTGCCCGATGCCCAGACCGTGACCTCGGTCAAGCACTGGACCGACCGGCTGTTCTCCTTCCGCGTGACGCGGCCGCAGTCCCTGCGCTTCCGCTCGGGCGAATTCGTGATGATCGGGCTTCTGGGCGACAACGGAAAGCCGCTGCTGCGCGCCTATTCCATCGCCTCGCCCTCCTGGGACGAGGAGCTTGAGTTCTACTCGATCAAGGTTCCGGACGGCCCCCTGACTTCGAGGCTGCAGCACATCCAGCCGGGCGAC
The DNA here is from genome assembly GCA_041630175.1 of Albidovulum sp. Classification (GTDB taxonomy): domain Bacteria; phylum Pseudomonadota; class Alphaproteobacteria; order Rhodobacterales; family Rhodobacteraceae; genus Albidovulum. Next base: position 982 of record JBFKMA010000029.1, on the reverse strand, counting down.
GAGATCATCCTGCGCCCCAAGCCCGTCGGCACGCTGGTGCTCGACGCTCTCCTGCCCGGCAAGCGGCTCTGGTTCCTCGCCACCGGCACCGGCATCGCGCCCTTCGCCTCGCTGATGCGCGATCCCGAGACCTACGAGAAATACGACCAGGTCATCATGATGCATACCTGCCGTACGGCGGCTGAGCTCGATTACGGCCGCCAACTCGTGGAAAGCCTGAAGGACGATCCCCTGATCGGCGAACTGGTCGGCGACAAGCTCAAGTACTACCCGACCACGACGCGCGAAGAGAGCGCGCATATGGGCCGGATCACCGACAACCTGAGCTCGGGCAAGGTGTTCGAGGATCTCGGCATCCCGCCGATGTCGAAAGAGGCCGACCGCGCCATGGTCTGCGGCTCGCTCGCCTTCAACCTCGACGTCAAGGCGGTGCTGGAAGGGTTCGGCCTGAATGAAGGCGCGAATTCGGACCCGCAGGAATACGTCGTCGAAAAGGCGTTCGTCGGCGACGGAATCTGAGAACTCAAAGGCGCCACACCACTCACGAAGAAACAGAAAGGCCGCGCGGATGTCCGCGCGGCCTTGTCGTTCCTGACGGCCGGAGATCAGAGACCGAGCGCGGCCTTGACCTCGGCGAGAGCGGCACCGAGCGCCTCGGGGCTGTCCTTGGCGGCGTCGACGGCGGCCTTCAGCGTCATCTTCGTCGCATCGTCGAGCGAGGAGCCGTCGATCGCGGCATTCACGGCCGCGGCGTCGAAATTCGCCGGATCGAAGATGTCGATGACCGCGGCGGCGGCGTCCGAGGCGGCCTCGGTGGCGGCTTCGACAGCCTCACCAGCCGCTTCGGTTGCCGATTCGACGGCCTCGGCCGCGGCTGCGGCGGCTTCCTCGGCAGCGGCGGCGGCAGCTTCCTCGGCAGCGGCGGCGGCAGCTTCCTCGGCGGCCTTCGCCTCTTCGGCGGCGGCTTCCTCGGCAGCCTTCG